>JAVEUY010000071.1:0-9656 GCA_034005315.1 Ignavibacteriaceae bacterium
TTTAAAAAAGAATTTAAATTTTGCCGGAAGTAATATTTTCTTCCAGGATTCAAAACAAAGAATTGTAAGTATCTCTTTTTTTGATGTCAGCTCAAACCGGGCGAACAGAGTAAGCATTCAGGATTATGATCCTGATAATCTTAGACAAATGACTGAAAGAATTGATGCCGTTACTTTGCAGTTCGATTCACTTAAACATAGCTGGACGGCTTTTAATGGAATTAAAAGAGAATTTTTCGGCAGAAAGCAAAAAGCTGATTATTTCACAAGTAAGGAAATTAAGAACCTGAATTTTTCTCCTTCTGACTTACTCAAAAAACAAACAAGACCTTCCGAAATGAATTTGACAGAACTTAATGAATTAATAAAATCTCAACAAGCTGCAGGAAATGATCCTACTCCCACGCAGATAGAATTTCATTCCCGTATTGCATTTGCTATGACAAGCGTTATTGTAGTTCTGTTTGGGCTGCCAATCTCAGCTAATAAAAGAAAAGGTGGAATTGCTTCACAAGTTGGATTGAATATATTAGTTACTTTTTTGTATTTGGTTTTCATGAAAATCAGTCAGGCATTCGGGAAGAACGGATCATTAAATCCGATTATTACAGCTTGGTTTGCAAATTTCATTTTTCTTGCCGCTGCGGCACTTAATCTTTGGAGAGCAAGAAAATAATGAAAAGAGAATATTAACTTTTGTCCAAAGTAATTCTTAATAAAAATAAAAGCCGGCTATAAAACCGGCTTTAATATTTCTTAGTAAATTTAATTTACCTTTTCACCACTCTTAGGCGGTACAAAACCAAATATCGGATTTGTTCCTGTGTCTATTTTAATTTCACCAAACTTTGCTTCATATTTTTCTATATTATCCATCAAAGCTTTCATCAGCATTTTAGCATGCTGAGGTGTAGTAATTATTCTGCTGTGTACTTTAGCTTTAGGAATTCCGGGTACAATTCTGGTAAAATCAATAATAAACTCCGCAGGTGAATGAGAAATAATAGCCAGGTTAGAATAAATTCCCTCAGCTTCTTTTTCACCAAGCTCGATATTTAATTGTTGACCCTGTGGTTGTTTAGTTTGATCCATAATTATTTATCTCAATTCATCAGCTTTTTTAAAAGCATTAGCAGCATCATCCTGCATTCCAAGTACTGAATAAACCCTACCTAAAAGCTCCCAGGTTTGAGCAGTAGCATCTTTCATTTGAACAGCTTTTTCTAAATAAGGTAAAGCTAACTGATATTTATCTTTATACTCATCCGAAACTTTTCCTTCTTCATCAGCTTTTTTGTTAAGATAAGTTCCCCATTTAAGATAAGTAACACCAAGATTATAAATAGCATTATCATAATCAGGATCAATCTCAACAGCTTTCTTAAATTGTTCTTCAGCACCTGCAAAATCCTCAATTCCCAATAATAATACTCCGTAATTATAACGATAGTATTTATTCTGAGGATCTGCTTCAACACCTTTTTTGAAAGGATCAATTGCTTCATTAGTTCTGTCAGCGCCAATATATGCATTAGATAATGTTAATAAGAGGTCAGAGTTGTTTGGATATACTTTTAATCCTTCTTCTAAAACGGCAATACCCTTGTTAAATTCTTCTTTTGCCTTTGCATCTTCACCCTGATTTTTCAGGTTAGTTCCGTTTACATAATAAATTTCACCAAGAAATTTATATCCATCAAGAGCTTTTTCTTTTTCAATTAATTTTTTTAACGGATCAATAGCTGCATCATTATCACCTTTGCTTAAATACACAAAAGCGAGATTTTTATAAGTATCACCTGAATCAGGTTCAATCATAATTGCAGATTTAAATTCAGTAATTGATTTATCAAAAAATACCTGAGCACTATCGTTGTTTGTAGTCTTTACACCTCTCTGATATAAACCAACACCTTTATTAAACGACTGAGCCCAAAAATATTTTCTGGAATCCTGTATATTCTTTTCAAAGTTTTTGCTGAGAGCTAAAGACTTATCATAATTCTGAACCATTTCATTATAATTACCTTTTTCACCATTAACATAACCCATCAAATAAAAGCCTTCATCGCTTTTAGGATTCTTAGTGATTTCTTTTTGCAGCACTTCAATAGCTTTATCCCAGTTTTTCTGCTGGATATATAACCTGGCACTTGTAATTTCTGTTGACCCGCACTGATAGCCAACAAAAGCCATACTGAGCATCAAAAATATAACAACATATAGTTTTGAGTTTTTCATTTTATCTCCGATTTTGTCTTAAACTTATTTAATTTCTCAAATGTCGAGTTTTATGATTCAAAGATACAAACAATTTTTAAAATATATAGCTAAAAAATAACTGTTTAATTTCCTTTTAAATTGATTTTAGAGCCTTAAAAAGATATTTTTTGAGGTAAAAAAAAGGTTTACTTTGACTACTGAAGAAATTATTAAAACAATTCCAAAAGTTCTGCTCCACGATCATCTTGACGGCGGATTAAGACCACAGACAATTATAGAACTTGCAAGAGATCTCAATTACACAAAACTTCCGACAACTAATCCGGAACAGCTTGCTGAATGGTTCCACCGCGGAGCAAATAAAGGAAATCTTGTTGAATTTTTACAGGGGTTTGAGCATACAACTGCCGTTATGCAAACGAAAGAAGGATTAGAACGTGCTGCCTATGAAATGATAGAAGACATGCACAATGATGGTGTTGTTTATGTTGAAACAAGATTTGCTCCTGTATTCCACAGGCAAAAAGGATTATACTACGAAGATTCTGTTAATGCAGTTCTTGCTGGATTGGAAAAAGGTAAGAAAGAATTTGGAGTTGGTTACGGGCTTATCTTATGCGGAATGCGGAATATGAAAGACACTTTAGATATTGCTGAGCTTGCTGTTAATTTCCGTAATGAAGGCGTTATTGGTTTTGATCTTGCAGGTGAAGAAGGCGGATATCCTCCTAAAAAACATATTGAAGCATTTCAATATATTCAAAGAGCAAATTTTAATATTACAATTCACGCCGGTGAAGCATTTGGTAAAGATTCTATCTGGCAGGCAATTCAATGGTGTGGTGCACATAGAATTGGTCACGCTACACGATTAGCTGAAGATATTGTTTTCGATTCAAACAGAAACGTAGTTAAGTTTGGTGAACTTGCACAATACATATTAGATAAAAGAATTCCGCTCGAAATATGTCTTCTTTCTAACTTACACACCGGTGCAGTAGATAAATTAGAAAACCATCCGTTTGGAATGTTGTATAAGGAAAAATTCCGTGTTACTCTTAATACAGATGACAGATTAATGAGCAATACAACTATGACAAAAGAATTTTTAACTGCAATAGAATATTTCGGTTTGGGTTTTGATGATTTTGAAAAGATTACGCTGAACTCAATGAAATCTGCATTTATACCATACAAGGAAAGACTGCATTACATTTACGATGTAATAAAACCAGGCTATCAGAAAATAAGAGAAAAAATATTATCATTTAACAAGCTGAAAAGGTAAAATGAAAAAACTGTTCACTAATTATAATTTTGAATTTGATAAGAACGAAAAAAAGTTAATAACTAATTTCAGTAAACAGGTTATTAAACAAGTATCCGGCGATAGTAAATTTTTTGCCGAAGAAAAAGCGTTTAAATCAATTATAGAAAAACTTAATCAAAATGAAGATGTGGTTAAATTTACCAAAGATGAAAAGACAAGATTAACACATCAGCTAAAACAAAATTCAGATTTTATGAAAAAGGAAATAAAAAAAAGCTGGTTTTTTAAAAAATGGCTGTACAAATCTCTCTATAAACAATATGATATTTTATTAGAAAAGCATTTTAAGGATTAAAGATGTTAACAAAAGAAAACAATATTATCGCACCTGTCGGTACAGATATAACTTGCAAAGGATGGATACAAGAAGCTGCGATGCGTATGTTAATGAATAATCTGCATCCTGATGTTGCGGAGAATCCTGCTGAATTAATTGTGTACGGCGGAAAAGGTAAAGCTGCAAGAAATTGGGATGCATATAATGCAATAATTAAAAGCCTGAAGAATTTAGAAAATGATGAAACATTATTAATACAATCCGGTAAACCTGTCGGAATTTTTAAAACACATTCAAATGCACCGAGAGTAATTATTTCAAACTCAATGCTTGTTCCTGATTGGGCAAACTGGGATGAGTTCAGAAGGCTTGAACAGCTTGGTTTGACTATGTACGGTCAGATGACTGCCGGAAGCTGGATTTATATCGGTACACAGGGTATTCTGCAAGGGACCTATGAAACATTTGCAGAAGTAGCTAAAAAATATTTCGGAGCTTCATTAAAAGGCAGGTTCGTTTTAACTGCCGGACTTGGAGGAATGGGCGGAGCACAGCCTCTTGCGGCTACATTTAACGGTGCTGCTTTTCTTGGTGTTGATGTTAACCGCTCAAGAATTCAAAAGAGAATCGATACTGGTTATTGTGATGTAATTACAGATAATCTTGATGAAGCACTAAAAATTGTTCTTGATGCCAAGAGAAAGAGTGAAACGATTTCTGTTGGATTGATTGGTAATGCCGGTGAAGTTCATCACGAAATATTAAAACGCGGTATAATCCCCGATGTTGTTACTGATCAAACATCCGCACATGATATGTTAAACGGATATGTACCGATGGGAATGACCTTTGAAGAAGCACTTCAACTAAGAAAATCAAATCCCGAAAAATATATTGCTCTCTCCCGTAAAACAGTTGTAAAGCATGTTGAAGCAATGTTAGAGTTTCAAAAACGCGGTGCTATTACTTTTGATTACGGGAATAACATTCGCGGAGAAGCTAAAGATAACGGATTAACAAATGCATTTGATATACCCGGATTTGTACCTGAATTTATACGTCCGCTTTTCTGTGATGGTAAAGGTCCATTCAGATGGGCAGCATTAAGCGGCGATCCAAATGATATTTATATAACCGATCAGGCAATTAGAGAAACTTTTCCTGAAAATAAACTTTTACTTAACTGGATTGATATGGCTCAGAAGAAAGTTCATTTTCAGGGATTACCTGCCCGTATTTGCTGGCTTGGTTATGGTGAACGCGCTAAGATGGGAAAAATATTTAACAATCTTGTTGCAGAAGGAAAAATAAAAGCACCTGTTGTAATCGGAAGAGACCATCTCGATTGTGGATCAGTTGCTTCACCAAACAGAGAAACAGAAGGTATGATTGACGGAAGTGATGCAATTGCTGATTGGCCGATATTAAATGCGTTGTTAAATGCAATCGGCGGTGCAAGCTGGGTTTCTGTTCATCACGGAGGCGGAGTTGGAATTGGTAAATCAATTCATGCTGGAATGGTGGTTGTTGCCGATGGTACTAAAGAAGCAGAAGAAAGATTAGAGCGTGTTTTAACTTATGATCCCGGGATGGGAATTATGCGTCATGCTGATGCCGGATACAAGCAGGCAATTGATAATGCAAAAAAATGGGATGTAAAAATTCCAATGCTTAAATAAAGCAATTACCAAAAAACTTAAAACGATTAAGTTAGTTTATAATTACGGGATTTTGTTTTTACTCAAAGGAGCAAATTATATGAAACTACATATATTAAAAATAATATTGCTTGCCGCATTCGTTTTATCGTATAACAATTATCTGTCTGCTCAGGGTAAACAAATAATTGATTTTGAAACTTGTACTTATAATGGTTTTCCTCTGCACGGAAAAATAAAATTTGTTGAGTCGTTTCCGGATATAAAGGTACAAATAGTTGAATCATTCCCTGATCTTAAAGTAAAAATTGTAAATTCTTTTCCTGATCGTTGCGGTGAATGGCAAATTGTAGAATCTTTTCCCGATGTTAAAATAAAGATAGTGGAATCGTTTCCGGATATAAAAATTAAACTTGTGGATTCCTTTCCAGGTAAACCATAAAAGTATTATATAAAATAAAAATCATAATTAAATAAGTTAGAAAGTTGGAATAAACTTATTATAATAAATATCAAAGAGGAGTTATTATGAAACTTAAAGTGTTAGTCGCAGACAAATTTCCTGAAAAATATATTCAGCAGATGAAAGATCTTAATCTGGATGTGGTTTATGAACCAAAATTCGGAGAAAAGGATCTGCCGGAAGCTGCTAAGGATGCTGATATTCTTGTTGTTCGTTCAACTGTTGTTAATGAAGAGGCTATCAGCAGCTCAAAGAAATTAAATCTGATAATTCGTGCAGGTTCCGGTGTTAACAACATCAATATCGCCGCTGCAAATAAAAAAGGTGTTTATGTTGCTAACTGTCCCGGGATGAATTCAGTTGCAGTTGCAGAGCTTGCCGTTGGATTAATCATTGCAGTTGATAGAAGAATTGCTGACAATGTTAGTGATTTCCGTAATGGAAAATGGAATAAAGCAGAATACTCTAAAGCTGATGGTTTATTAGGTAAAACACTCGGCATTATAGGTACAGGTCAGATTGGTGTTGAAGTAATAAACAGAGCTAAAGGTTTCGGACTAAATATTATTGCCTGGTCACGTTCTCTTACAAATGAAAAAGCAGAATTGTTAGGAGTTGATAAATGCCAGACTCTTGATGAATTGTTCTCTAAAGCTGATATAGTTTCAGTTCATCTTGCACAGACTGCAGATACTAAAAAATTAATTGGTAAAGATCTGATTAATAAAATGAAGAAAGGTGCTTACTTTATAAATACTTCAAGAGCAGGTGTTGTTGATGAAGATGCTTTAATTGAAGCAGCTAAAGCTGAAAAAATCTTTCTCGGTCTTGATGTATTTAATAATGAACCTGAAGGAAAAGGCGGAGATTTTACTACTCCGTTACAAGGATTAAAAAATGTTTATCTTACTCATCATATCGGCGCTTCAACTGAACAGGCACAAGATGCTGTTGCAGATGAAACTGTAAGAATTATTAATGATTTTATTAATACCGGAGTAATAAGAAACTGGGTTAACAGGATTAAAAAATCACCTGCAAAATTTCAGCTTGTTGTTAAACATTTTGATAAACCGGGTGTTCTGGCTGGTGTTCTCGAACTTCTGAAAGCCGGAAGTATCAATGTTGAAGAAGTTGAAAATGTTATCTTTGATGGTGCAATTGCTGCAAGCTGCACAATGAAACTTAAAGATGCTGCTACACCTGATATGATTAAGAAAATGAATGAGAATCCTGATCTGATTAGTATAAGTCAGGTAGAGATTTAACCAATCAAAAAGGCGACTTCAGGGTCGCCTTTTTTATTTAATTTGATATCGGCATTTACTACCCGTCAATATTGACAAAATAATTATTTCCCTTGTTTAGCAAATAATACTTAACCAATCTTTATACTTGATAACACGCAATTTTTATATAACGATTTTCAATCAAAATTAATATCAAATTCTCATTTCGGTTTTATAAAAAATAAAATACTGCAGGCATATGATTTGCCTTAATTATCAGAAAATTCTTTTGAGGCAATAATGAAAAATTATTTTTACACAATAGTATTATCAGTTATTTGTATCAGCTATGTATTTGCACAAAGTCCGGTAATTGCAGATCATAATTCTGCAATACTTTCTATCATACCTGTAAACAGGATTGATTCAGCAAAAGCAAAACTTCATATCGCTTACGGACATACATCTCACGGAAGTCAATTGATTACAGGAATGCAGGGACTTAAAAACTGGAAAGGTAATCTGTACGCTTTTAATCAAGGCGGTACAAATGGAGCATTAGATATTCACGATTATGCCTTCAACGGTGCATCAGATCTTGGAAATCCAAACAGAACAGCCTGGGCTACTGCAACACGGGATTATCTGAACAATCCTTCTAACAGTCATGTAAATGTTGTTATATGGAGCTGGTGCGGACAGGTAAGCAGTGCGTCTCAGGCAGATATTAACACTTATCTCAATCTTATGAATGGCTTGGAAACTGATTATCCAAATGTGAAGTTTGTGTATATGACCGGACATCTTGATGGAACCGGTGTTAATGGAAATCTTAATCAAAGGAATGAACAAATCAGAAATTATTGTTTAAGCAACAATAAAATTCTTTATGATTTTGCAGACATTGAATCTTATGATCCCGATGGAAATTATTATTTGAATAAAAATGCAAATGATAACTGTGATTATGATAGTGATGGTAACGGAAGCCTTGATAAAAACTGGGCAACAGACTGGCAAAACTCTCATACATTAAATGTAGATTGGTTCAATTGTTCAGCGGCTCATAGTCAGCCGTTAAACGGAAACTTAAAAGCTTATGCAGCATGGTGGCTTTGGACAAGACTTGCAGGATGGGAGGCAACAAATATTTCTGATGAGCCGGTTTCACACAGCTATTCTTTAAACCGGAATTATCCAAATCCGTTTAATCCTGGTACAAGAATAAGCTGGCAGACAGCAGCAGGCAGTTGGATTACAATAAAACTTTTTAATGTATTAGGCAAAGAAATTGAAACAATAGTTGAAGGATATTACGAAGCAGGTAATCATTCTGTACTTTTCTCAGCAAATTCTGCTTTACCAAGCGGAGTTTATTATTACCAGTTAATAGCAGGTAAGTTTGCACAAACGAGAAAGATGATTCTTTTAAGATAAGTCAGATAAATTTTATATCTACCATATCTTTAACTATACCGTTAAGATATGGTAATTCTATTAAGGATTTGATTCCTTCAATATCCTGTTCTTCAAAATCGAATACAATATGATGAAGATTTATACTGAAAAATTCTTTTACTCCATTATTGAATTGATTAAGTATATCAGCAGAATCATTAGGACTAAATGATTTTGCTTTATCTGTAAACTTAAGATTAAACTCCTTAATCTTATCATCACCTGCTGATGCGATTAAAAAATTGACATAAGGTGCATCAAGCAATTCTATCATTTCTTCTGCAAAACTAAGTCCGGTAAAAAACAATTCCTTTTCAAAATTTTCATCACCGGCGATCAATAAATTTTCGTCTTCAATCCGGCTTTCTTCTTTCAGAATTACCGGAACTACATCAACATTATAAATCTCTTTAAAAAGAATTTTTGATAGTATAATTTCATTGGAAGTAATATCACCTTTTAAGTAGATATTTTCAATCGTTTGCTGCCCTTTCTTAAAATGGATATAAACATTTGAAAGTAAAGCATTAAATGAAATACCAATCTTAGATGATATAAACAGTTCTTTATGTGTTATAAGATCAAGAGACGGAATTAATCCTAAGGTAGTATTATCAGCTAAAATATTACGTGCTATTAATGCAGCGGGATAATACTCAATGTTATATTCTTTATCCAGTTCTAATGCGGAAATAAACAAACGGGAATAAATATTTGAAGGAACCAGTAACCGTGTTTTCATAAATAAAAAAGCCGCCTGTTAAAGCGGCTGATAAATATTACAATTAAACTTTTTTACTTTTAATTCTTGCAGCTTTACCTGAGAGATTTCTTAAGTAGTAAAGTTTAGCTCTTCTAACATCACCTTGTTTAAGCACTTCTACTTTAGCAATTTTAGGTGAGTTGAAAGGGAAAATTCTTTCAACACCAATACCGCCGGACATTTTACGGACGGTAAAAGTTTTACTTAAACCTGAGCCGCGAATACTTATAACATCGCCTTCAAAAGATTGAAATC
>JAVEUY010000072.1:0-9624 GCA_034005315.1 Ignavibacteriaceae bacterium
TGTCACACTCAAGGTCAGGTATCGAAAGGCGACCATTAAAACCGGAAAATAAATTAAGCTATCCCGAAGACCCGGTTCAGTTTGTTTTGCTTCCTGCAAATGCAAGAAAAAGATATAAGGGCTTACTTGGTTTACAATCTTTAATGGAACAGGAATCAGAGCATTCATCATTTAACACTTATTATCCTGCAAGAAATAAATCACTTGGAATAATTGCTTGCGGAATTTCATTTAACTATCTGATGGAAAATTTTCCTGACAGAATATTTCCTAATCCGGTTTTACAAATTGGTCAATATCCCTTACCGTTTATAAAAATCGAAAAGATTGTTGATGAGTGTGAACAAATTATTGTACTGGAAGATGGTTATCCTTTTGTTGAAGAAATGCTAAGAGGATTTTTAGATAGAAGCAATAAGATAAAAGGAAGACTGGATGGTACAATCCCGCGTGATGGAGAATTGAATCCAGATATAGTTGCAAAAGCGCTCGGTAAAAAAGTAAAGACCGGAATTAAAATACCATCAATTGTAGCCAGCCGCCCGCCTGAACTTTGCGCCGGCTGCAGTCATCGTGATATTTACAATGCCTTAAATGAAACAATGAAAGAGTTTGGCAGGCAAAAAGTTTTTTCTGATATAGGATGCTATACACTTGGTGCTCTTCCGCCATGGAATTCAATTAATTCCTGCGTTGATATGGGTGCATCAATTACAATGGCTAAAGGTGCTGCTGATGCAGGTGTCCGACCGTCTATCGCTGTTATAGGTGATTCTACTTTTACGCATAGCGGAATGACAGCTTTGCTTGATTGTGTTTATGAAAAATCGCCGGTTAATGTAATAATTTATGATAATTCAGTAGCAGGAATGACGGGAGGACAGGAATCACCCGCAACAGGACGGATTGAAGATATATGTATTGGTATTGGTGTAAAACCTGAACATGTAAGAGTCCTTACTCCTTTGCCAAAGTATCATAATGAAATGGTAGAAATACTGCGTGAAGAAATTATGTATAATGGTATATCTGTGATTATTTCCAGAAGAGAATGTATTCAAACTGCCAGCAGAACTAAGCGTGTGCAAAAAGCGAAAGCAGAGGAGGTTGTCAAATGAAATCAGATATTATATTATCAGGAGTTGGTGGACAGGGAATTCTCTCAATTGCTGCTGTTGTTGGTATGGCAGCTTTGGAAAATCATCTTTATTTAAAACAAGCAGAAGTACATGGAATGAGTCAGCGTGGAGGCGCAGTACAATCCCACTTAAGAATTTCTGAAAAAGAAATCGCTAGTGATCTTATTCCTGAAGGAAGTGCAGATATAATAATATCTGTAGAGCCAATGGAATCTTTAAGATACCTTCCATGGTTATCCGAAAACGGATGGCTTGTTACTAATACAACACCATTTGTTAATATCCCGAATTATCCGGATATGAATGAGCTGCTCGCTGAAATAGAAAAGCTGCCCCGAAAAATTGCACTTAATGCTGATGAAATTGCCAGACAGATTAAATCGCCGCGCTCATCAAATATGGTTATACTTGGTGCAGCATCTCTGTTTATTGATATTCCTTATCAATCACTTGAAAACGGAATAAGAAAAATCTTTGAACGAAAGGGGGAGAAGGTAGTTCAGCTTAATATTGATGCATTAAAAGCAGGAAGAGATTTTTCGGAAACAAGCAGAAAGTAGTTTAGTATTTGTTTGCTGAGTCGCAGAGAGATTACTCTGCGACTTTGCATTTTTGTTAATAAATATTTTTAAGATTTTGCCCAGGTTTCCACATCATCAACTTCTTTTGGTATCGGGCGACCAATAACTTTATATCCGGTTTGTATAACCAAAATATTATCCTCGATTCTTATTCCGCCAAAATCTCTGTATTCTTCAACCTTATCATAATTGATAAAGTTTTTAAATTTCTTTTGAGATTTCCAAAGATCAATCAGCTCAGGAATAAAATAAATTCCGGGTTCGCATGTAAAGACATATCCCGGTTTAAGTTCTTTGCCTAATCTTAAATAAGCTAATCCAAACTGATCACTTCGTTTGGTGCTATTATCATATCCGACAAAATCCTCACCAAGATTTTCCATATCGTGTACATCAAGTCCCATCATATGACCTAAACCATGCGGCATAAATAAAGCATGTGCACCGGCTTTAACTGCTGAATTAAGATCACCTTTCATCAAACCTAATTGTGATAAACCGGCGGCAATTATTTTTGCAGCAGTAAGATGAACATCAACATGTTTTACACCCGGTTTAATCATATTGATAGCATTTTTTTGAGCAGTAAGAACTATCTCATAAATTTCTTTTTGTTTGTAAGAAAACTTTCCGCCAACAGGAGTTGTTCGTGTAATATCACTGGCATAATGTAAAAGAGATTCAGCACCGGCATCGCAAACAAGCAGGTCACCTTCTTTAAGAACATTACCATGATAATGATTATGCAGTGTTTGTCCGTTTTTAGAAACAATAGAGTGAAATGAAACACCATTCCCGATCGAAAGAGCAATACCTTCAATTGCCCCTGCAATATCTCTTTCTATAACTCCGGGTTTTGCCATACGCATAGCAGTTGTATGCATCTGATAAGCAATTTCCATCGCATATTCTATTTCTGCAATTTCTTCTACTGCTTTTATTGATCTTTGTGCAATAACAGCATCAACAAATTTTTTTGAAGATTTATTTTTTAACCGGTTAGGATTTTCATCTAACAGCTCAGCTAATTTAAGAATATGCTCACCTCTGTAAGGCGGAAGGAAATGTATCTTTGATTGTTTATTCTTTTTAGATTTTAAAAATTTCTTCAGTTTATCAATCGGCTCAGAAAATTCAATTCCGGCATGTGCTGCAAGTTCGATAAATTTTGGCTGAGGTCCCATCCAAACAGTATCTTCTACTGTAAATTCATAACCGAATAAATATTCTTTGTTTTGATCAAGATCAATTAATCCGGTCATTCCGGGGATATCAATTCCAAAGTAATAAAGAAAAGTGCTGTCTTGCCTGAACTTATATGTATTGCCAGCATAGTTCATCGCTGCTTCGTCATTACCGGGGAAGAGCAATACTCCGTTCTTAAAATTTCTTTTCAATTCATTTCTTCTATCGATATAAACTTGTTTATCAAACATAAATCACCTTAAAAGAATTATTACAAATATGTGTATGTAAAATTATTGAATAATTGTGTGGATTTCCACAGTTAAGGAAATCTTATTATTTGATTGATGTAGTATTGTGGACTAAGAGTCAGGTGATAATGGAGTTTAATTCAGTTAAAAAGCATCGCAAAAAATTCAAGAGTATGTAATTATTTTCTTCTGGTTACTATCATTATAAAAAAGAAAATAAATGCCTGAAGTAAAATAATTGTTGCACCGCTTGGCACATCAAGATAATATGATATCCATAAACCGATTAATGCAGTAACTGTTCCGGTTATTATAGAAAGCAGTGTCATCCTGCTGAAAGACCTTGATACTAATCTTGCAGCAGCAGGAGGTATAACTAAAAATGCTGCGATCAAAACAATACCAACAACTTTAATAGAAACAACGACAGTTACAGAAATTAAAATGCTTAATAAATAGTCATCAAGATCAACGGGAATACGATCTGCCTGAGCAAGTTCTCTGTCAAATGATGAATATGCCCATCGCCTCCAGAACGGGAACAGAAGCAATGTGACAATAATTAAAATAGCAGAAACCAGTATATCAGTGATAGTTACTGATAGAATAGAGCCAAATAAATAGTTAAATGCATCGGCTGAATATTGTCTTTTTAGAAAAATAAAAATTACTCCAAGCGCCATTGATACAGAAAAGAATATACCAATTGTAGTATCACCGCCAAGATTTGTTTTATCTTTTACCCAGGTTATACCGATTGCAACCAAAACTGTAAACGGCACTGCAATCCATAGCGGCTCCTGATTAAGCAGAACGCCAAGAGCAACACCGCCAAAAGCTGCGTGTGCAAGACCGCTGCCAAGAAAACCTAATCCTCTTTGTACGATAAATACACCGTAATAACCGGAAAGAAAACCAACCAGCACTCCTGCTATCAAAGCACGCTGCATAAACTCTATTGAAAAAATCTCAAACATCTTTTATTTAATTTGTGATTTTACTTTTATGAATATGTCCGATATGACCAAATGCAAATCTTAAATTCTGTTCACTTAAAGATTCTGCCGGAGGACCAAAGCTTACCTGTTTACGATTTAATAATAAAACAAAATCAGAATGATGATTGGCAACATGCCAGTCGTGTGTAATCATTAAAATGGTTGCACCTGATTTTTGCTGATATGCTTCAAGCAGATTGTATAAATCAGCTTCACCTATTGCATCAATACCTGAGGCAGGTTCATCCAGTACAACAAGTTTTGGATTTCTTACAATACTTCGTGCAAGACATACTCTTTGTAATTCGCCGCCGGAAAGTTCTGAAAGTGTTCTGTTTGCAAGTTTATCAGCATTTACAAGTGATAATGCTTCCAGTGCTTTTTTTCTTTGTTCACCTTTTATCAGCCAGGGCCATCTTCTTGTAATACCGGATGAAACAAGCTCTATAGCCAGAGCAGGAAAAGATCTGTCCATTGTTTTTATCTGAGGAACATAACCAATTAATGAAGGATCAACTTTATCAGGATTGTTTCCGAAGATTTTAACATCGCCTTTTGCGTATTTAACTAATCCTAATAATATTTTCATCAATGTTGTTTTACCTGCACCATTTGGACCAACAATTGAGACAAAAGAATTTTCCGGAACAGTAAGAGCAATATCTTCCAGAACTTTTATTTCGCCATAGTTAAACGACAGATTTTTTATTTCAATTACCGGACTCACTTTAATGCGCTCTTAATTATTTGAAGATTGTACAAGATTATTTCTTCATAATTCATTCTTCCTTCAACACCGCCCATCGGGTCAAGTTCATATTCATTAATCCCTGATGCTTCAGCTAAAACTTTAGCCGGTTTATCACTTTGCTGTCTGTTTGTGAAGATAGCTTTTACATTTTCCTGTTTAACAAGCTCTATTAAATTTTTAATATCCCTTGGAGATGGCTGGCTGCCCGGAGCAATCTCCAAAGAGCCTGCAACTTTAAAATCATATCGTTCAAAAAAGTAACTATAAAAAGGATGAGCAGTAAAAACTTTACTAAACTTTAAGGAAGAAGTTTCATCATTAATTTTCTCATTAAGCTTAATTAGTTTATCAGTAAACTTTTCGGCATTAGAATTAAATATTTCTTTGCTTGCAGGATCAAGCCTGATTAATTGTTTTAAAAGATTGGGAATCATAGCACGAACTACATTAGGGTCTGTCCAGAAATGCGGATCAACTCCAATATTTTCCACTTCTTCTTCAGCTTGTTCATTAGAATGAAAATGCGGAATCTTTATATCAATTAAATAATTATCAGGGACTAAAGAAAGTAACTCAATTTTATTTTCAACATTTATTTTTGCTGCCCAGCCATCCAAAGTTTCTGCACCATAAAAAAATGCTTTGGAGTTTTGTATTGATTGAAAATCAGACGGAAGCATTTCATAAGTATGCGGATCAGCACCGGCAGGAAGTATTGCTTTTACAGAAAACCTTTCACCGGTTAACTCCTGTATGATTGCTTTGAATGGATAGATTGTGGTAACTATTTCAGATTTGTGTTCTTGTTTAGAGCATCCTGAAACAATAAGAAGAAGTAACAGAATAAAAACAAATCTTTTCATTTTTTCTTCTTAGTCAACTCTTTTTGCTTTCTGAACATAAAGAACAAACCTGCAGCAACAAAAGGAATACTAAGTAGTTGACCCATATTTAAAAATAAATATTGTTCAAAAGGCGATTGATTCTCTTTAATAAACTCTACAAAAAATCTGAATCCGAAGATCAAAACTAAAAACAACCCGAACAGATATCCTTGTTTTGTTTTTTTAACCGTCTTTGAATAAACAAAATATAAAATGAAAAATGAAATAAAGTAAAAAATTGATTCATATAGCTGTGCAGGATGGCGGGGAATATTATCAACTCTTATAAAAATAAAAGCCCATGGTACATCAGAAGCTTTGCCGATAATTTCAGAATTAAAAAGATTGCCTAAACGGATTAAAGCACCGCCAAGAGCGACTACAATTACTATTCTGTCCAGAATCCAGAGCATCGTTTTATCTTTTTGTTTTTTTGTCAGCAGATAAATTGATGTTATGATTCCGATTGCAGCACCATGGCTTGCAAGTCCGCCTTCCCAGACTTCTAAAATTTTAACCGGATGAGAAAGATAATAGACAGGATCGTAAAACAGACAATGTCCTAACCTTGCACCTATCACTGTTCCGAGTATTACATAGATCGAAAGCTGTTCGAGATCAGCTTGTGGTTTCTTTTCGTTTTGGAAAATTTTTAATAGAATTATATAACCCAATACAAATGTAGATGCAAATAGTAGTCCGTACCAGCGAAGTGAAATAGGACCAAGCTTGATTATTTCAGGACTGACATTCCAGAAAATTGATGCGAGATTCATTTATATTTTAAAATGTTTTAGATTACTTGTAAATATAGTTTGATGAATTAAGGGATGCAAAGTTTATAATTATTCGGAATCACTCTTCACAGTTAAATTATAAATAATAAATATTTCAGTCTAAAATGACAGAACTATTCCTTCTTTTTTCTGCCGCCTTTTTTCTTTGTTTTATTTTCATCAGCATCTTTTGCAAGCTCAACACATTCTTCAAATGTAAAAGAAGATGGCTCACGATCTTTAGGAAGTCTTACATTTTTTTTGCCAGCTTTAAGATATGGTCCCCATCTTCCGTTCAGTATTTGATATTCCGGATTTTCATCAAAAACTTTTATAAATTTTTCTGAGTCAGATACACGCTTTGCTTCAATTACTTTAATTGATTCTTCTTTGTTTATTGTATAAGGATCATAATCTTTTTTTAATGAATAAAATTTTCCATCGTGTCTTAAATAAGGACCAAATCTGCCGATAGCTGCTACTATTTCTTTTTCTTCAAATGTTCCTACAACTCTTGGAAGATTAAATAGCTCCAATGCTTCTGCAAGAGAAATCTGTTCTAATTTCTGCTCTCGTCTCAGACCTGCATATTCCGGTTTAGCATCCGGGTCGTTTGGATCTGTTAATTGAGCAACAGGACCAAATCTTGCAATTCGTACTGAAACTGTTTTATTTGTCTTTGGGTCTATTCCAAGAATTCTTTCACCGTTTACGCGTTCAGAATTCTCGGTAGTATCCTCAACCTTTTTATGGAAAGGATGATAAAAATCTTTAAGCATTTTGTGATAGCTCATTTTACCTTCTGCTATTTCATCAAGCTCATCTTCAATCCGCGCAGTAAACTGATAATCCATTATTTGAGAAAAATGCTGAATTAGAAAATCAGTTACAAGCATCGCAATGTCCGCTGGGAAAAGCTTGCCTTTATCAGCTCCGAAAATTTCTGTTTTTGTTTCACTGCTGATCTCTTTTTTCTTATTTAAAGTAAAAATCTTATAAGTGCGTTCAGTGCCCGTCCTTTCTTCTTTATTTACATAACCGCGTTTTTGTATCGTGCTTATTGTGGGTGCATAGGTAGAGGGTCTGCCGATACCAAGCTCTTCTAATTTTTTTACGAGACTTGCTTCGGTGTAGCGCGGTGCGGGACGTGTATATCTTTGTGTTGCAATTACTTCTTTCATCTCAAGTTTTTGTCCTGCTTTTAACGGAGGAAGAATTATATCAAAACCATTATCTGAATTTTCATCATCTGTATCTTCAAAATAGACTTTCAGAAATCCATCAAACTTAATTACTTCACCTTTTGCTGTAAGGAAATCCTTAATCCCTGTAATTTTTATCTTTGCAGTTGTTCTTTCAATATCAGCATCACTCATTTGTGAAGCTATTGCGCGTTTCCAGATTAATTCATATAAAGCTTGCTCTTCTTTTGGTCCGCTTACTTTCTCAAGGTTAAAATCAGTCGGGCGTATTGCTTCGTGTGCTTCCTGTGCTGATTTGGATTTTGTTTTAAACTGTCTTCTTTTATAATAATCTTTTCCGTAGTCTCGTTTAATTGTCTGTTTAGCAGCATCAAGTGCAAAGTCAGAAAGATTAACAGAATCTGTACGCATATAAGTTATTTTTCCTGATTCATATAATCTTTGAGCAAACAGCATTGTTTGCGATACTGAGTAACGCAGCTTTCTTGCGGCTTCCTGCTGTAAAGTTGAGGTTGTAAATGGTGCAGCCGGTGAACGTTTGAAAGGTTTTTTCTCAACACTCTCAACAATAAAATCTGCGGCAGAGCATTTCTTTAAAAAATCTTCTGCTTCTTTTTCAGTAGATAAAAATCTTGCAAGTTCTGCTTTAAGATTTGTTTTATTACCTTTTTCATCTTCAACAATAAAATTGGCTATAACTTTATAGCGGGATTCCGGAACAAATGAATCAATCTCTCTTTCTCTTTCAACAATCAATCTGACAGCTACAGATTGAACACGACCGGCAGAAAGTTTTGATTTTATTTTTCTCCATAATATTCCTGATACTTCAAATCCGACTAAACGATCTAATATCCTTCTTGCCTGTTGAGCATCAACAAGATTATAATCAATCTCTCGTGGATTTTTAATTGCATTCAGAATTGCAGATTTAGTAATCTCACCAAATACAATTCGTTTTATTTGTTCTTCTTTAAGACCCAATGCTTCTTTAAGATGCCAAGAAATAGCTTCACCTTCCCGGTCTTCGTCAGTTGCAAGCCAGACTGTTTCAGCTTCTTCTACTAATGCTTTTAACTCTGTTACAATTTCCTTTTTATTTTCAGGAATTTTATAAAGCGGTTTGAAGTCATTTTTAATATCAACACCTTTGTTCTTTTTCTCAAGATCACGTATGTGTCCGAAGCTTGATGCAACCAGATATTCTTTACCTAAATAACCTTCAATAGTTTTTGCTTTAGCAGGAGATTCTACTATTACTAAATTTTTTGCCATTAGTTTTACTTAATTATTAAAAAAACGCTTGCAAATAAACCGATAAATAAAATAAAATTCAAAGTAAATAATTTGAGCCAGATCATTTTGCCTGTAGTTTCATCATCATAGTAAATAAAATTTTCTTAATATTTGATATGTAAATCATAATATTTGAATGCTTTGGACAGAAAATTAATTTTTAAAAAAATATTTCAGATTTTAGCAGTACCGTTTATTCTGCTTATTAAAATTTATCAATTATTTATTTCACCGCTTTTTCCGTCTTCCTGCAGATATACTCCTACTTGTTCGCATTACACTGCTGAAGCATTAAAAAAATATGGATTATTTAAAGGCGGCTGGCTTGGAATAAAAAGAATATTAAGATGTCATCCCTGGGGAGGAAGCGGTTATGATCCTGTTCCTTAATTATATATTAATCTTTACTGATTCTGATTAAAATAAATTATTATAAACCTGTTTATTGATAAGATTTATTCTGTTTTAAAATGACAAAAAATAATTCAGCAAAAAAAATATCATTCGGCAAGAGAGTATTAAAATTCTTTAAATGGATTTTAAAATTTGCAATAATATTTT
>JAVEUY010000073.1:0-9623 GCA_034005315.1 Ignavibacteriaceae bacterium
AAGTGTTTTAAGTGTATTTTGAATAGAGTATTGCAACGTCGGGCGATTTCCCAAATAAGAAGTCTTCCATTACCGATAGATTGGGAACAACCTCATAAAAATCAAATCGTCCATATATACCGCGTAAAATAAAATAATAAATAAGGAAGGCTGAAATAAGTATTACTATCCCGGATAAAATAATAAAGAACTGATTAACCTTTACCCCAAAGATTTTATTTACCGCCACTTCAGTTCCCCTGAATTTCTATCTTCCTGAGTCGGGATGTACCCTTCAGAAGTATATTTCAGGAATTTATTTTCATCACTACCCCTGGTTGTTGTACGCAATCTGACTTTTTGTTTTTCAACTTTAGATTCCTCAACTTTATATTCTTTCGGTTCAGGAGTGAATTTTGCCTGAGATGGCTGTTGTTGTTTTGTATATTCTTCTCTTGTAATACCTGGTTCTACAGATAGCGTTCTTTTTTGTTCAGGCTGAAGGGTAATTTTTCCAATTGTTGTTTCACCCGGCACAACTAATTCAGCTTTTACAGCCGAAGGTTTTGTTTGAAATGTATATTGCTGCTTTCCTTCCCTGATCTTATAAAGAATATAAGCACCCACTGCCAGAATAAAGGTACATATAGTGGCAACAAGAATAATAGTGGACAATATCGGTATAAGTTCCATTTAATTTCCTACAGTATTAACAGCAATCTTTCCTGATTTGCCGGATGTTATTCTTTCTAATTTACCCCATGTCATTTTTATTCCTAAAAACTCTTCAATTGTTGACATGGTTTTACAAATATCTATAATTAAGATAAAAAACATTCTGTAAATAATAGCATACCAAATAAGCCTGAATTCCTCTTTTTCGACAGCTACACAATAAAGTGCAGTTACAAGATCCAATATAGCCAATCCAGCCCACCAGAAAAAAATCAGATGAGAAAATCCAAAGAACAAAGCTGCAAAAATAAAAAACGCATTTGCCGCAATATTCATTGTAGGCCATATCAATGCTTCATAAGACATAATCCAAAGAATAAATGCCTGACCAAAATGTGTAGCAGGACTAAGCATTATCTTTTTGTGTTTTCTGATTGATTGCAATATTCCTCTTGTCCATCTATATCTTTGTTTTAACAATTGCTGCAAAGTAATTGGTGCTTCGGTGTACGATATAGATTTTGGTTCATAATAAATCTTCCAGCCTTTTGATAACAGTTTTAATGTCAGATCAGCATCTTCTGCAAAAGTATCACTTGAATAAAATCCTGCCTGCTCAATAGCAGATTTTCTAAATATCCCAATTGGTCCAGGTATAATATTAACAAGCCTGAAATAACTTTGAGCACTTCTTGCCATATTTAATCCTTCAATATATTCAAGTGCCTGCAGATCAGTAAAAAATCTTTTTCTGTTTTGAACTTTCACATTTCCGGCAACTGCACCAATTTTGGGATCTTTAAAATGCCTTACTGCAACTTTTATTGATTCCGGTGATAATTGTGAATCACCATCCATGCAAAGAACAAAATCTGATTTAGAATAAAATATACCTGCATTCAATGCTCTTGCTTTACCAAGATTAGGCTGATTAATTAATGAGACTAATACTTTACCATAAAGAGCATCCTGATATCCAACCATTGATTCTGCTATTTGTTTAGTATCGTCTGTAGAGCCATCATTAACAATAATAATTTCATAATTCAAATAATCAAGCTTTAAAAGTGAAGAAATTGAATTACGAATAATTTTACTCTCGTTATAAACGGGAACTATAATTGAAACAAACGGTGCAAATCCATTTACAGACGAAAATGTATATTCGTTTATATACAAATATGCTGATATAAGAATTGCAAAATATCTTACCAAAAGGATAAAGAGAAAAATTACCAGAGCAACAATAGTTGAGTATTCAAACAAAGAACTATATGATAATATAGTATATGGTAAAGAATAAATAATAATAAGAATAAGCAGTAAAGACATTATTCCGCTTACAAGGATTCTTCGTAAATACTTTTGCTCTAGATTTTCTCCTTTTTTTTCTTCCTCCCGGTTTGAAATAGTTATTATAGCACGCTCAACGAGTTGATTAAATTTCATTTATCCGAAAGATAGTTTGGCATAAATTTTCAATAATAATGCCATTAAACGCATTTTTTTAAGGATTTTTTTACAACGAATTTCTATTTACAAATTACCAATTTTGGATTTTAATTTGAATTGTATCATTATCAAACAGCGACAAAAATTGCTAAAATGCAGATATTATAAGAGAAATTATAGGCTCCAGATTATACTTCCGGAAATGGAATTGGAACGATAACCAGTTCCGGATCTGAATGAACTACCTGTTATAAATCTTGCCCTGAACATGAGAGATTTAATAATTAAATAATCAAACTCAGTATAAAATTCGGATAACAGATAATTATTTTCAGGAATCAATCCGCCTTTACCGCCAACAGTAAAGCTAACTTCTTCATCTTTATATAAATTCCAGTCAGCCCAAAGAGAATGTGATTCAAAATTTTTCGGACTCCAGTATAATGAAACTGAATTTTTAAAATCAAAATAAAAATATTCATAACCGGCGCTAAGATCACTTTCAAACTCTTTGCCTAATCTTAACTGCAATTGGTTACCGTTATTTTTATCAGAGAGATTAAAATATTGAAATTTGCCTGAGACTAATAATTTATTTTTAAATTTATAAGAACCCATTAAACCAATATGATTTACACTTATTCTGTTATTAACAAGAAATGGCGAGTAGAGTACAAATACTGCATCTGAATAATTTGCGAATGCTGTAAAATTAAAAACATCCTTTTTATTTGCTGATAAAGTTAATTCATATAAGTTTGAATTTTTATCATCAATAAATCTATTTTGTCCAATTGAAGCAGCACCTGAAATAAAACGACTAACTTTGAAGTATGCAGTACCTTTAAACTGATTAAATCTTACGTTTAATTCTTTGGAAGAAAGCTTACCTGCCGCGCCGGAAAATCCAAGACTTAAAAAACCGGTAACTCCTAAATCAAATCCAAGACCAAAGTTTGAATAACTGAAGTTTGTATTATCATTAAAGTAAGAAGCTCTTGGAATTAATTGTATATATGTCGGGAATTGTGTTAAAGAAAATTTACCGGGACTATCAATCCATCCTAATCTTGTTTTTATAATATGTGAATTTGGTGATTCTTTTAGCAAATCTTCGTATATAATTCTTGCTGATTCTATCTGATGATTTTGTAGATATGCATCACCTAATAACATTTTGGTTTCTATATCTTCAGGTTTACGTGAATGCAGATCAATAAATTCTTTTAATGCTAAGCTTGAATCGCCCGACCATAAATATAACTTAGCAAGTTTTTTATTTATCTCATAATCCGGTTTATTTGTTAAGAAATCTTTATAAATCGTAACGGCTTTGTCTTTCTGATTATTAAGAGTATAAATATCTGCAAGTTCCATTTTTACATTTGAGTTTGAATCTGCAGAAGACAGATAATCATTAAAGAGTTTAATTGCTAAATTATAGTCTTTGGCAGCAGCTAATGATCTTGCTTTTTCAAGCTTTGAGTTTAACTCTTTTTCTTTAATATTTTTTTGAGCAGTGTGATAATCCTGTAGTATTTTTTTATACTCTGTTGAAGAGCTATCAATCCCGGATATATCGTTGATAATTTTATCCATATTATTAAAATCTGACGTTGTTAAATACACATTTGCCAGACCTATCATTGCCTCATAATTATCAGGCTCTACTTTAAGTGCTGTTTCATAAAAGTATTTTATTTTTACCGGATCAGAATCTAACCAGTAATTTAACTTTGCTGCAAATAACAAATATTTAATGTTATTACTTTCCTGTTGTACAAGAGACTCAGCAACATCAAGTGCCTCACACAAATTATTCTGCCACATTAAAGTCTGAGCTAAGTTAAATTTTACTTCTTTATCTGCAGGATTAATATTTAAATACCTATTATATAACTTAATTGAATTATCATATTCCTGTTTATAAGAAAAATATTTTGCAAGCTCTAACAGAGCTGTTTTATTATCAGGATTCTTACTTAAAATATCTTCATAGTAATTTACTTTATCTGAATAGTACGAGTTACTTAGTAATAAAATTCTTTGAGATAACTCAACATACTTTTGCAGGTAATTAGTATTTGCGGTTAAATATCTTAACTGATCTTTAGCTTCTTCAAAACGATTTGCTTTAATTAATTCTTCAATCAATTTATATCTTGTTTCATCATCTTTAGAATTGCTTTTTAACAATCTGTAATACTTATCTATTATGTACTCCTTAGGATCAGGAGCAATTCCATAATTATAACGAACAGTAGTATCATTTATTGAGTAGATATATCCTTTGCCTTTTGCCATATCAAACCCATCCAAAGCCTCTTTAAAGAAGGGTCTTATTTCCAGTGATTTTGTAAAGACATCAACAGCAATTTTATTTTTTCCTAACCATAATAAAAAATATCCGTATCTTGAAAGCAGCCTATGATCATCCGGATATTTTTCTGTATAAATTTTCAGAACCTTCTCTCCTTTAACTAATTGGTTATTCTTAGCAAGGATCTCACTATATCTGATTATTTCATCAGCATAAGCGGTTTCTTTTTCAAGATACAGATCATACCAGACTTCAGCCTCACTCCAGTTACCCAAATGCTTAAAGCACTTTCCTATCTCAAGGTAATTTTTTGCGGAGTTTGGATTGATAGCAATTTCTCTCTTATGTCCTTCAATTTTATTATAAAGGATTTTATACCAGGCGGATATTGCTCTGTTGAGATTGGAATTAATTTCTTTATCGTCAGGTTTTAGTTTTTGTGCAGTTCTAAAATCATATACTGCATATTCATAATTCCCGCGTTTCTCGTAGCATACACCTCTGAGATTAAATCCTTCAGCCGATGTTGGCAATGCTGAAACATATTTGTTTAACTGGTCTATAGCTTCGCCATAACGACCATAATCCATTAATTGCAGAGCTTCAGATTTAAATTTTTCAGGATACTGGGATTGAGATAAAATAAAAGGGCTAATCAAAAAAACTAATAAGAAAAGCTGTTGAGAGTAAAATGATTTCATCACAGATTATCACTTTTATCTCTGGTTTAACTGAGTTCTGGCTGCCTCAAGATCAAATTCGTTAAAAATATCTTCTACATTATTCATAAACTGATTGACCTTAAGAACAAGATAAGATACATTTACGCTTGTTTCAACTTTTAATGAACTATGAACTTTCTTAATAAACTCCTCAACAATACCGTTTTCGGATTTTGTTAATAGGATAAAGATTTTTTCTCCTATTACGCATATTTTATTTTTTTTATCCGCTGTGGTTTTTACAGCATTAAATAACTGTTCAAAGTTTATCTTAGTTTCAGCATTACTGAACTGATTTAATCTTAATGATAAAATCGTAAAAGGCTGTCCGGTAGTTTTGTAAAGTGCAATCTGATTATTTACAATTAATTTAAAGTCATTAACAGAATAAATATTAGGAATTAGCAGATCCGGGATAACATTTAGCGAGGTTTTTGATGGCTGAAGTTCGGTAATATCAAATAAATTATTTTCCCTTGTAGATTTTTTAGCAGATTTAAAATCAGTAGTTATTCCTTTATAAGGTTCAATAAAATAATTTGCTTTAAAGTAGCCTTCAGTATGTCCGATATTTGGAGTAATCTCAATTATTCCTGGTTGTTCTTCATCAGCTTCTTTTCCTTTGTGAAGATAAATGATACCGGTAGCAAATGAATTGAGAATATTAAAGATCATTTTGGAAGCTTGAGCAGCCGGTTCACGCAAAATTAATAAACTAGTAATTCCTGTCTCTTCAATTGATTCAACTAGAGAACCAAATGAATCCTGTAAATTGTTAAGATTTTCGAACTCTATATAAGGAGTTATCTCATCAAAAATAATTTTTTCAGGTTTATATTGATTTATAACTGACAACAGGTCGTTTAAGTAATCATTTAATAATTCATCTCTGGTTTTAAATTCTTCAGAATCAGTAGGATGAGCAACTCTTACTACTATGATAAGATTTTTATTAATATAGTTTTCAAGATCAACATCAATAGAGGCAGCATGAATTATTAAATCTTTAGGACGTGAGCTTGTAAAAAATAAACAAACTTCATTATTCTTTGCAGCTTCGATAGCGTATTGTAAACTTAAAAGTGTCTTGCCGGTTTTACGCTCTCCAACAAGTAAATAAGTCCCCCCATGATAAAATCCTCCCCATGCGTAATCGACAATAGAAATCCCCGAACGAAATAATTGAACGCTTTTTTTCATGAATTACATTTTTTTCGATATTTTATCCAATAATTATACCGCAAAAGCTTTTGTTTATACCTTAAAAACAATCAAAAGATTATTATTATTTGGACTAAACAGAGACAAAAAGTTTATTATGTATTATAATGCTACAGCCTTATTTTTTAAGAGTTTACAGTAAAATATTATTAATCTGTTATTCTGATGAACTGAAGTAACCGAAAACAAATAATGCAGTTGCATTGCCTGCCAAAGTTGGTTCATTAGTTACAAAGTCTTTATAATCATCATAATATTTAATTTCATCTGAGTTAAAGAAATTATAATCAGAATTTTTTCTTAAAATATTTTTAGTTTTTAATATTGAGTACGGAGCAGGTCCTGCAGCTAATCCACCTGGCAAGTATCCATTATTAAAAAAAGCAATTTGTGAATGAAGATTTTTAGAAAAATTTTTTCCAATATTATATATAAATGAAACTCCCCATGCATTTCTGCCAAGAACAAAATCCCGTTGGTAAATATTTAGAGAATCAAATTCAACTGAACCGGTTAGTTTTTTAAATAAAATTGACTGAAGACTAACTCCTAATAAACAATTAGTAGTACCCCAAGAAAAATCTAATCCGATGCGAAAAGGATTTTTGCCTGAATTTTCTTTAGCCATTTTTAAATTCTGATAAATATAATCTGCAAACTCAGGTTTGAACTCTGCAATTTTATAATGAGCTAAAGAATTTATCTGTCCTACACTCCACCAGTAATCTGCTCCTGCAGAGTGACCATATTCAACAGCATCATTTATATATTTTTTTTCACTTGTTGTAATGAACAGCTCAATTGCAGCTAACGCCAACTTACCATTAAAATCAATATCCGGGTAATGATTTGAATATAGTGAATCAAAATCAGGTGCATCATCTTTTAGTTTATAAAATCTTTCTGCCAAATCCAGACACTTTGAAGAAAACTCGTTATCATAAAATTTATCTTTCCAGATCCTTGCTGCAACTGAAAGCACAGCAGAATAATATCCTATTGAATTCTTACTAATACTAACAAAAGCCGGTCTGTTGTACAGTAATGTATCGTTTTCCGGTAACCGCAAACCAACCGAATGATCTGTTTCATCCTGCACCTGAATAATAAGTTTCTTGTAATCCACATTAGCTCTTATTAACCAATCCAATCCAACTCTTGCTTCTTCAAGAATATCTGGTACATTATTCCTGTCAAGATCATATTCAAATTTTTGATTATCGAACTCATAACTAAACAACAACAAATAAGTTGTATAAGCAGTTGTTTTCAGAAATTTTATATAATCACCTGCATCATGCCAGCCGCCTGTAAGATCTCTGCTTAAAGAATCTTCATAACCAATTAAATAAGCAGCATCTGATAAATGACAAGGTTTGTGCAGGATTGGATTAGTTGGACCGCATCTTTGGACTTTAAAAAATAAACTAAGTGAATCTCTTACCGGGTTAAATAATTTTTCATCTACACTAAAATCAAGTGACTCTGTGTTGTTGATTTTAATTTTATAAGTACCGGTTTTTTTGATATCAGAGAAATCTACTTCAAAACAATATTTAAAATTCCCGAAAGAATATGAAGAGGAATCAATTAAATTTCTTAAAACAGTTTCTCCGGATAAATTATCTAAAACAAAGAAATCTTTTCTAGTCAGATCAGTATTAGATAAAATCAAAGCGGTTTTAATATCATTAGGTAAAAAACCTGTTTGATTTGTATGGATGTAAATAGCTTCTGTTTTAACTGTACTGCAGTTAACAATCATTAAAAGAGTAAAGACCGACAGAAATATATTTTGTATAAAATGTTTATTGATATCTTCACTCCATTTTTAACAATTGGTAATCAGGTTTTAGGTTTTTCTTTTTCAGAGAATGTAGTACCAAAGACTTCATCCCATAAAGGTGAACTTACTCCATATCCTTTTTCAGAATCCTGAAAATGGTGTTTAATATGATGATGCTTAATAGCAAGCCAGAACTTACTATGCATATTAAAATGATGTACTGCATAATGAGTCATATCATAAAAAAGATAGCCAGTTAAAAAACCCGCAAAAAAAGGATGCACAAAAATATTTCCTATTAAATAATAAAACAGAAAATAAAAAAGGACAGCAAGCGGGATACTGACAGACGGAGGCATTACTAATCTTTTAGAATCACTGGGATAATCATGATGAACGCCATGAAAAATAAAATGGATTCTTTTTCCAAGCTCACTTTTAAGTTTCAGATGAAAAACAAATCTGTGTAACAAGTATTCTGTTAGTGTCCAGACAAATATTCCGAAAACAAACAATCCGATAATACCGGATGCAGAAATTTCAAATTTAAAAACTGACAGGTAAAACATATAAAGTATAACCGGTAAATAAATTATCACGGGTACAGAAGGATGTACTTTTGAAAGAGCTTCCATAAAATCACTTTTAAACATCCTTACAGTTTCATCTTTATTGGAAACAAAATTTTTAGCCATTTAATTCCTTTCTATTTTTCCTCTGCACAAATTTAATAATTCACTTTAAAATTAGAAATTCATTTACAATGGCAGTACTTATAAATGACTTATCTCACTAAAAACAATCTTCTGTTTTAGTTGTAATTAATATTCAAAGTCTTAATATTCAGCATTAAAATTTTTAAATCCTTGATATCAGGAGGTGCAATGGCACAAGTTACTGAGCGCGAACAATGGGGTACAAAATTAGGATTGATTCTTGCAGTTGCAGGAAATGCAATTGGATTAGGTAATTTTTTAAGATTTCCTGTACAAGCTGCACAAAATGGCGGCGGTGCTTTTATGATTCCATATTTTATATTTTTTATTTTACTCGGTATTCCATTAATGTGGATTGAATGGGGAATCGGCAGATATGGCGGATCATATAAGCATGGCAGTGCACCCGGTATGTTTGATGTTTTATGGAAAAACAAACTTGCAAAATATTTTGGCGCACTCGGTCTGTTTATTTCAATTACAATTCTTATTTACTACACTTACATTGAATCCTGGACACTTGGTTTTAGTTTGTTTTCAATCTTAGGTATGTATTCCAACGAAACTAAAGAAACAATGGCAGGATTTTTATCAAGCTATCAGGGAATAACAACTTCAGAAACATTCAGCTCAATATGGACAGCATATCTGTTAATGCTGCTTACTTTTTTTATTAATTTTTGTGTTTTATATAAAGGGATATCAAAAGGAATTGAAAAACTTGCAAAGATTGCTATGCCGCTGCTTTTTAT
>JAVEUY010000074.1:0-9541 GCA_034005315.1 Ignavibacteriaceae bacterium
TACCGATTCAATTGCTTTCATATAGATATCGCAGATACCAATCAAAACACTTCCTTCTCTTTCCTGAACCATCCAGGCTGAATGACCAAGTCGAAGATATTTAGCCGGACAAGTAACATAAATTAATTCTTTATCTCTTTGCTGCGGTGAAAAAGATTTTTCCTCTTTCATTATTTTTATATAATTCTTTGCACGGAATAAAACACTTAACAGTTCATCAACCGTAAAAGGTTTTGGGATGAAGCTAATTGCACCTTTGTAAAGGGAATTAACTGCATTTTCGACTGTAGAAAATCCGGTTGTCATTATAACCGCAGAATCTTTCTTAAACTTATTTACTGCGTCAAGTATCTGAAATCCATCACCATCGGGCATCATTATATCAGAAATAATAACCGGATAGAAATTTTTGGAAATTTTTTCCAATCCCGTTTTTGTATTAATTGCAGAATCAACTGTATAATCTTCAAGTGCACAGATTTTTATTACTGCATCAATTATTACTTGTTCATCATCTATTACTAATATATCTGCGGTTTTATTCATAATAATTATCTTTGCTGAGTAAGAGGTAATCTGATTTTAAATGTAGTACCTTTTCCAGTTTCGCTATCTACAGTAATTGTTCCGTTATGATTATCAACAATACCCCATATAACAGCAAGTCCTAGTCCGTTTCCCTTTTGTCCTTTTGTAGAAAAGAAAGGATCAAAAATCTTATGAAGATCTTCATTGCTGATACCGCATCCTGTATCTGAAACTTTTATTTCAACAAATTCCTGCACACCGGCTGATTCAATATAATCCCATTTTTCCCAATCACTGTTTTCAGAAGAACATACTTCATAAATACCTTCCGGTCCTAAATCAAATACTAAAACCGGTGCTCCGCATTTAGGACAAAGCTTATCTTCCTGAATTATCGAAGCATTACATTCCGGACAAACAAACCTTGCATTTTTATTTATCTTAAAACCAACATCATAATTATTATAATGCTTACCATAAACCGGATCAATATGGATTATTCCTTCGTTATTATCAGAAATAACTTTTACTTTAATTGCTGGCAAACCATCAATCTTAAATTCATTATCTATCAGGCTGTGTCTTTTTCTGCAGGCTGCTTTTTTTATTTGAGTTGTTCCGAAAGGTGCTAAAGAAATCAAGTGAGTTGCAACTGTAATTTTTCCGCCCGTTCTTTCCATAGCATCAGCAGCATTTACAAACAAGTTAATAAACACTTGCTCCATCTGGTTTGAATCAAGAGTTATTTTAGGAATATCAGGTTCTAATTTCTTTTCTACTTTAATTTTTTTAATTGATAATTGATTTTCTACAACAGAAATAGCCTTATCAACAATATCGTTTAAATCAGCGGGATTCTTTTTTGGAACTGACTGTCTTGCAAAATCTAAAAGGCTCTTTACAATCTCTCTGCTTCTTATTGTTTCTCTTACTATCACTTTAAGGTCTTCCTGAAATTCAGGATTATCTTTTGTTCTTTTGAGTAAGAAACTGCTGTAAGTAAGCACTCCTGTTAAAGGATTATTTATTTCGTGTGCAACACCTGCAGCTAATCTGCCTAAAGAAGCCATCTTATCCGACTGAAATAATTGTAATCGAGCTTCAGCTAATTTTTTTGTCATATTATTAAAAGATGATGCAAGTTTACCAATCTCATCATCACTGATTTCTTTAATTGCATAATTCAAATTACCGGCGCTTATCTGTTGTGTTGCACTTAAAAGATCATTTACCGGATTTGATACCCATTTTTTAACGAACAAACCAATTATAAAACCCACTATTAAAACAGCAGCAAAAGCAAATATTACTATTTCAATTTTTGATCTTAAAATCTCTTTATCAACTTCTGCTAATGAAATTGATACATCCAGAACACCAAGAACTTTTTGGTCATCAGGATGAGCGTGACATTGAGCTGTCCAGCAGGACTTTTCATTATAAATAGGTGTTATTATTCCAATTATTCTTGCAGAATCCTGATGCTGTTTAAATATTCTTGTTCGTTCAGTTATTGATATTTGCTCGAGCGGTTTATCTTCAGCATGACATGCATAACAACTCTCAGCATTCTTATCAACCATTTGATTTATACTATTTTGATCAGTTGAGTATATGATTTCACCGATCTTATTAAGTATCCTGACATCCCTGATATGCGGCTGTGTACCGATTGAACAGATAATCTGTTGTATCCTGTCTCTTTGATTAAGCATCATATCAACTCTTGTACTGGATACAACTGTTTCGCTTAACTGATTTGCGTGCCTCTCAACTTCAGCAGTTAAATTATTACTTTGAGTCTGCACACTAAAAAATGCAAACACTCCAATAATCACTAAAGAAGTAAAAGCAACAGCAAAGATTAACCGGAAACCAATTTTCTTGAACATTTATAATTTTTAGTCCGATAAATAATTAATAGATACTGCAGGAACTTAAATTAATTCCTGCAGATAAAATTTATTTTTTACCAATAACTTTTCCCGGTTTTTGTTTTGGGAAACTATAATCATCGTGGCAGCTGCTGCAAGTCGGTTTAACAGCAAAATTATTATCACTGTGGCAGTCATCGCAGCTCAGCTCAATATGGATTTCATCCAGTTGTAATCCGGTTACTGAGTGTTTGAACTTACCTTCGAGCCAGGGCTTATGACAGCTTAAACATTTGTTATCAACTTTCTTGTACGGCTGAGCAGAACCATGACACTTTACGCAAGATAAGTTAATATGATATTTATTTAACGCCCAACCGGTTTTCTTTGCGTGATCAAATGGCTCAAGAACTTTATTACTGTGACACTTGCTGCAGTTTTCTGTTTTCTTATGACAACTGATACAGTTCTTATGCTGCTCTTCAAAAGTTATTTTAGTACTTACTTTGATTGGTTCTTTTTTATCTTTTCTGTTAACGTCATGACATTTAGTACAGCTTTCCTGTTTATGACAGGTAACACATTTTAACCCGAATTTTTTCGTGTGATCATCGTGATAAAATGTAACCATCTTTCCTTTGTCAGAGTTTGTTTCGTAAACCATTTTAGTTGGTTCTAAAACTACCGGATGATTTTTACCGGCATATTTCTTCTGAATATTTTGATCTTGTTTACCGTTTTTCAAATCCTTTTTAAGTGTATGGCAGGTATTACATCCGTTATCATGACTCCATTGACGATGGCAATCCATACATTGTCTGTGATATGCTGCTTTCAAATCAGGTATGCTTACATTCTCACGTTTTCTTGATGATGAATGACAGGTACTGCACTTAAGGATTGGTCCTGAAGTATTAAAGTGATGGCAGGTTTCACAGCCTCCGCTCATTTCAGACATTTGTGCGTGAACTCTATGAGAAAAATAAACCGGTCCATATTTATCACTTAATTCATTTATGGTAATTAACTCAGGTGTTAGTTCTGGTTTTTGATATACAGTTGTTATTTTTTCGCGTGGACATTGGACAAGACATGGATCGCTCTTAGTCGGAACATCACAAATGTGGCAGGTGCTGCAATCAATTTTTAATTTAGAATGATCTTTACCCGGAACCTGCTGGGCATTAATAGTAACTGCTATAAGTAAAACAGATAAAAGAATAATTATTTTTTTCATCATTTTATTCCCCTTATCGTATATTTAGTCTTTGGTGCTGATGCTTTCCCCGGTAAACTGATAACCGGAAAATTAAGGACAATAAATCTGTACGCCAGTACAAGCATTGCTACAAATCCAAGTGTAACCGAAATCTCTCCGAACGACGGGAAATATGAACCTGTAGAATAAGGCGGAGTATAGGCAACCACAAAGTTATTTATCCTGTTAATTAAAACACCAAATACAACCAAAGAAGATGCTATGAAAAGAAACAACGGTGATTTTAATACTTTAGTGGATAAAAACATTCTGAGAGGAATTATTACGCCAAATAACATTTCAATTGTAAACATAACACTTGCTGTATTAAATTCAACTAAATAAACAAAAGTTTCGCGAATAAACATATCACCGATTTTAAATGCAAGATAAATTCCTAACAACGGCGGCATCATCGAACCAAGTCTTGAAAGAATGTGCATCTCCGGTTTTAATCCCAACGACCTTGAAGCAATTAATGATTCGAAAATTACCATAGGAAATCCAACAGAAATTGCAGAAAGTAAAAAGAGTAATGGTAATATCGGTGTCTGCCAGAGAGGATGCATTTTTGGTCCTGCTATAATCATTAGTGTACCTAATGATGATTGATGTAATGTAGATAATACAACACCAGCAATTATAAAAATAAACATTGTTTTTGAAAGACCACGGTCAAGCGCTCTTAAAAGTTTATCAACAGGTTTGTTTAATCCTGATAGAAATGAAGGAAGGTTAACCTTACCAATAAATCTTTCAGTTACTATGGGTAAGAATTCGATGTAAAGAACAGTTAAATAAATCATTACACAAATACCAACCTCAAACAAAGCTGAACTGCCGTTCCACATTATCAAAGGATGCCAGATAAAATACCATCTGCCTATATCGACAAATACACCTAATGCAACAAATGTATAGCCCAGCATTGCTGTTAAAAGTGCTGGTCTTACAATTGCGTGATATTCTTCTTTATGAATAATATGACCTAAGGCTGCAGTAGTAAACCCGCCGGCAGCAAGTGCTACTCCCGCCGCAACGTCAACTCCTATCCACAATCCCCATGGATATTGATTATTTAAATTTGTAACAGAACCAATTCCAAAGAAAAATCTTCCCATTAAGAAAATTAAACCGTTTATTGCAATAACAATTAATCCGATAACTCCGGGTGTAAAATATTTATGTTTTACAGGAACAGGATTGTAAGCATCGTGACTCATAATTTTTCCTCCTCATCAAGTTCTTTGCGCCGTTTTGTAACCCACATTATTCCTCCTAAAAGTGCATACAATGAAACAGGCGGTACAAAGTAAGCAAATATTCCGTGTTGAATTGATTCTGAAACACCTGGTGCAGGGTTATTGCTTAATTTTGGAAAATCAAGTTCCGAAAATTCTTTACCTGATAAATAGAGCCAGGATGTTCCGCCAACTTCATATTCTCCGAAAATATGATCCACATACCGATCGGGATTTTTCTTGATTCTTTCACGGGCAATTCTGATAAGTTCGGTTCTGGGTCCGTAGGTAAGAGCTTCAACAGGGCAGATACTGACACAAGCAGGAAGCTTACCTTCTTTTGTACGGTCAAAACAAAAATCGCATTTCATAATTTTTGGATCTAAAGCTTTCCCATATTCAAAAGCAGGAATCTGAAACGGGCATGCAGCCATACAATAACGACAGCCGATACACATATCAGTATCCCAGGTTACGGCGCCATTTTCGTGTTTAGTAAAAGCACCAACAATGCAAGCTGATACACACGCAGGATGATCACAGTGCATACATTGAACTTTTACATCAACAGGAAGATTTGAACTTTTACCCGGTGAATACTCATTAACTACAGTTAATGCTGTATGATCAGGTCTTCTCATATCTTCAAACACATCACGATTTTTGTAGGATTCAAGATCCCCTGCAGGTAAATCATGTGCTTCTTTACAAGCCCACTCACACTGACGACAGCCCACACAAACAGTCGTATCAACTAAAACACCCATTCGATCTTCAGATAAAATATTTTTAGGACTAGCTTTAGCGGATGAAGTGGAAAGCCCGGCTATACCGGCTCCAACCAAAGCAGATTTTTTAAGGAAATCTCGGCGACTTTTGCCAGACATTTTTTATTCCTTTCAAGAATTATGTAAATGTTTCTAGAACCGATTTAAAATAATTGCTTTTCTAAATACAATTTTGTGCCATTCTCAAAAAAAATTAAGAAAAAAATAAATATGAGATTTTCGTAAATAACGCAATAAAAAGAGCCAAGGAACGGGAAAATCAATAATCATTAACTCATAATAGTTATCAATAGTGGCAAACATTCTATACTTTTTTTAAGGATAGAGAAAATGTAATAATTAGAAATTTTTTACAGACGTCAGTTTTGCGATAGAGTAATTGATGCTAACTGAGTAATATCGGTCAGTTTATTGCAGCTCATTCAGTTAAAAAATAGTGCGACATTACAATATTATCTGCAAAAAATAATGCCTGAGTTTTTAAAGTAGTGATGAATTATTCAATAGTGCTTTGTTGAAATTATCCACACTTTTAGTAAAAACAATAGTTTAATATTCCAACGCTATTGCTCTAACTCCTTATATTCTAACAAGATAGAAGGACAATAAAAAACTAATTTTCGCTGGTATGTTAGTTGCCCTTTATATCATACAAATTAAAATAACAGGAGTTCAAAATGTTAACCTTTTTATTAGTGTTAGTAGCGGTTTTTATTGGTGTTGATTTATTAGTTAGATTTGTAATCGACCCATTAGCATCAGGATCATATAAGAAAAATAAAGTTTCTAAACCATTAACAAACAAATTTGATCCTACACTCAGACTTGCAAGCGAAACAATGTATGATGGCGGACAGCCGCATGAAGACAAAAAGTCAAACGAAACTAACAAAGACGAGAATATCACAAAAGATGATAACTCAACTTTAAAACAATAAACAAATCAAAATGAATTATATAAAAAGGAAATACTATGGTTGCTATTTTTGTTCTGACAGCATTTTTATTTTTCATTTTAGTTGATCTTGTTGTACTAAAATTTCAGGGGAAATATCATCCTGCGTTCGAACCATCTTTCTCGCAATTTGATATATCAATATTTGAGAAAAACAAATTCGTTATTCCTCAGAATACTTTCTTTTCAAAAGGACATACCTGGCTTAAAGAAAACGGAAACGGATTTGTTAATATTGGAATTGATGAATTCGGAATGACTGCATTGGGCACATTATCAATATTAAATTGTGCTCTTGTTGGTAAAACATTAAAACGCGGAGATGTTTTATTTGAAGGCTCTTATGGAAACAATAAAGTAAAATTTCTTTCTCCGGTTAATGGAATTGTACAATCGGTTAACCCAAATATTATAAGTAAAAACATTTCCGATCCTTATAAAACCTGGGGAGTTCAGTTGCTTTCAAAAGATTTCTCTGAGAATCGCGAAAAATTCTTTTCAGGAAACGATGCTGTAAATTGGATAGGAAAAGAATACGTTAAACTAAAAAGTTTTTTAGATACACACGCACTTAAACCAAATTTAGCCGGCGAAACTATGTATGATGGAGGTACACTATCCAATGATACGCCTCATTTGTTAGTTGAACTAAGTGCAGGTGATTTTGAAAAGGAATTTCTCTCATTATAGACACTGGAAAAAACTATGTTAAAAGAAAAAGGAATACTCTTTGATGTAACGCTCTGTATCGGATGCGGTTCCTGTTATGATGCGTGCAAAGAAGCAAATAATCTTCCGCAGACAAGTAAAGATTTTTTAAAAGATCATCTCTCTGATAATACATTCAATGCAATCGAACAATATGATGATTTGTATGCAAGAAAAATGTGTATGCATTGTAACGAACCAGCATGCGAATCAGTTTGCCTCGTCGGAGCAATAACCAAAACACCACAAGGTGCTGTAGTTTATGATGCTGATAAATGTATCGGCTGCAGATATTGTATGCAGGCTTGTCCGCATAAAGTCCCTCGATACGAATGGGGAACAACAACACCGCGTATAAGAAAATGTAATATGTGTGCTGAGCGTGTCAGTAATGGATTGATACCGGCATGTGCAGAAGCTTGTCCCAATGAAGCAACTTTATACGGAGATATGGATCAACTGATTGAAATCGCTAAAAGAAGACTTCAGGAAAATCCTGATAAATATTATCAGCATATATACGGACTTGAAGAAGCTGGTGGAAGCCACGTGCTTGTTCTATCTCCGGTACCTTTCGAACAGTTAGGATATATTCCTGAATTACCGAAAGAATCAATGCCTGAATTTACAAACAGAGCAATGGAAAAAATTCCAACTGTTGTAGCTGGCGGAGGCGTTTTCTTAGCCGGAATGTACTGGCTGACAAAGAGAAAAAATAAAATTGCTAAAGAAGAAAGAAAATGATATGAAAATTAAGAAACTAAATTTTAATGAGATTTTAAAACCAACCTTCTGGAAGATAACATCAGTTATTATTGTAATAGTGGGATTATTTTCCACTTATTTTAGATTTACACAGGGATTAGGTGCAACAACTAATTTACAGGATACTGTTCCCTGGGGATTGTGGATAGGATTTGATTTTATTGGTGTTGGATTAGCAGCAGCAGGATTTACAATTGCAGCAACTGTTCACATATTTAATCTGCATAAATATGAACCGTTAGTCAGACCAGCAATTCTTACTGCCTTTTTAGGTTATTCAATTGTTGTTTGTTTATTAATTGTTGATCTCGGAAGACCGGAACATTTCTATCATCCGCTGTATATGTGGAATATACATTCTGTTATGTTTGAAATTACCTGGTGTCTTATTTGTTATTCAACAGTATTATTGATAGAATTTGCACCCGTTATACTTGAGAAGTTTAACATAAAAGCGCCTATCAAATTTTTGAAAATGATTTCTATCCCGGTAGTGATTGTCGGAGTATTATTTTCAACACTGCATCAATCATCATTTGGTTCGTTGTATCTTATCGTTCCCGGCAAATTACATCCATTATGGTATTCATCATTACTGCCTGTGCATTTTTATGTTTCCTGTATTGCTGCCGGTTTATCAATGATAATATTTGAATCATACTTAGTTGCAAGAGGTCTTACAAAAGAGGATGGTTTCCGGAATACAGGTTTAAAAATGGATATTTTATCCGGAGCTGCCTTTGCAGTTTTAATAGCATTAATAGCAGGTTTGCTGTTAAAGATTTATGATTTTGTTGATAATGGTAAATTATATTTATTAACCATTCCATCAACCGAAACTTATCTTTTCTATCTTGAAATTTTACTGGGAACCATTGCACCGATTTATTTACTAAGCAAGAAAAAATTAAGAGAAGATAAAAAATGGTTATACATAATTTCAATATGTGTAATCTCAGGACTTATACTGAACAGAATAAATGTTAGTATTACAGGATTAGCTGCTTCTTCGGGTGTTAATTATTTTCCATCGTTTGATGAAATTAGTATTACAATGATGCTTATTGTTCTTGCAATATTTGCTTTCAGGCTGGTAGCCAAATACTTTGCCGTTTTTGTTACTGAAGAACACGAACACTCAGTTATTGAAAAAGACATAGCTAATACAAAGCCATTAACAATTAGTTAAAGACATGAAAAATGAAATTGAGTTAAAGCCAAACAGATACGAGATGCTCAAATGCATCTGGATGACTTCCGGAGTGATAGATTATAAACTTTGTGATAATAATTTTGATTGTGAAAATTGTCCGTTTGACAAAGTTATCCGAAATCTATCTGATGAAAAAGATACCAAGCTGGGAGGAATAGTAAATGCTTTTAATTCAATCCTGAACAAATTACAGAACACTAAGTTTGAAAAT
>JAVEUY010000075.1:0-9418 GCA_034005315.1 Ignavibacteriaceae bacterium
ACCTGCGAATACAGTTTCTTCAAGAGATTTTACTACATCGCGTGGATTTAATCTTTCATGGAAATTAACCGAAGGCGGGTTCCTGAATCTTACTACAAGTTATGCATTAAATATAAATTCATCACTTGCATATTTAGAAACTTTAAATGATTCAGCAGCAACACCAAGATCTGAGAATGATATCTGGCGCGATATTTTTAACGGTGCTTTCTTCGGCAGAGACAGCCGCTATCAGCAAAATTTTGATTTAAGAACAGCACCAAGATTGCCATCATTATTTAATCTGAATAAATTCTTTACCTTAACTGCTTCTTATAATGCAAGTTATCAATGGCAAAATGATTTCCGGCAGCCATTAGTCGGAAGAAGTGCCGGCAATACTAATAAATCATCGGTCGGATTGACAATGAGATGGAAATCTCTGTTTGATCCATTGTTTGCAGAAAGTAAAGAAGATCCAAAAAACCAGCAGAAGAATATTCCACCGAAAGAAAAGCAGGTAGTTAGACAAGAGCCTAAAGTTCAGGTTGATTCTTTGGGTAACCCGATTGCTTTTACCGATTCAGTAGAAATATCAGACTCACTTCTTATTGAAGATAATCAGCCGTCTGTCTTATCCAAAGCCTTAAACTTTCTTGTAGCATCTGCCAGATATGTTTTGTTTGATTATGAAATGATCTCTTTTAATTATTCAAACGACAACTCAATATCAAAGTCAGGTTTACAGGCAACAGGAACCGGATTCAGTAATTTCTGGGGTTTGTTTTACAATGAAGATGCTGGTCCAACACGTGGTTTTATGTTCGGATTAAATGGTGATGTAGGACCAAGAGCGCTTATGCAAAATATGAATCTGAGTGATGTGTTTTCAGTTAAGAATAGTTTTGATTTCAAAACATCACGACCATTGTGGGAAGGAGCTAAGATAGATATTAGCTGGAAGAGCGGATGGTCGCAGAACAAAAATGCAACAATAACAAGAGACCAGGATGGTAATATTTATGTAGCAAATATTACAGCAAGCGGAACAATAACACGTTCATTCCTGACTCTTCCACCGGTACTATTTCTATCTGTTTTTAAAAGCGGTATTAAACAGGTTGCAGAGTTGTATAATCCGAATGATCCGAATTCCAGTTTATCTAATGCATTTATAAAAGGATTTGAAAGCGCACCTATCTTTTCAAATTTTGGATTTTTAAGCAGTGTAGCCAAGTATATTCCAAGACCTAATTGGCGATTGACATGGGATGGTCTCGAAAAATTACCTTTGTTAAAATCTATTGCTCAAAGAATTTCGTTGGATCATTCATATTCATCCACTTACACGGAAGGATGGAAACTTAGCAGAGAAGGTAATGAAGAAATCCAGGTGCAAAAAATCGAATACGGTTTTTCTCCGCTTGCTGGTTTAAATCTTACATTCGGGCAGCTATGGGGCGGTAATTTAAGTGGTAATCTGAAGTATTCCACCCGAACATCTTTTGATCTTGGAGTTACAACAAAAAATATTACTGAAGATTTTTCAAAAGATATTGGATTTACACTTCAGTTTTCAAAATCAGGATTTGAACTGCCGTTGTTTGGCGTATCACTTAAAAATGATATTGAATTCAGTCTGGCATATTCCAGTTCCAGAAGAGCTTCAGTAAGATATGATATGAATGCCTTCAAAGAGGATGGCATACCGCAGGATGGTACAACAAGAGTAACAATCGAACCAAGAATCAAATATACAATTAGTGCAAAAGTAACTCTTACTATATTTTACAAACGTTCTACTACAGAGCCTGAGGGAGCTTCAAGGATACCGCCAACAACTACAAATGAAGCGGGTTTGGATGTTAGTATTACTATAAATTGATGTTAAATAAAAATTTTGAAATTAATATAACCTGGTATTTATAATATGGATAGAAAAAAAATTTTATGGGTTGATGATGAAATTGAGTTATTGAGATCACACATAATTTTTCTTTCCGAAAAAGGTTACGAAGTTGATACAGTAACTAATGGCGAAGATGCTCTGACATCAGTTAAAGAAAAACTATATGATTTGATTTTCCTTGATGAAATGATGGCTGGAATGGGCGGTCTTGAAACTTTATCGCGTATTAAAGCAATCAATAATTCCATTCCGGTTGTGATGATAACTAAATCGGAAGAAGAATCTTTAATGGATGAAGCAATTGGCGGAAAGATAGCCGATTATCTGACAAAACCTGTCAATCCAAGTCAGGTTCTTTTGGTTTGTAAGAAAATCCTTGAAGGAAAAAAAATATCCGGGCAGTATGCTGCAAAAGATTATCTTCAGGATTTTAATGAGATAACCACAGCTTTATCATCAAATCTCGATTATTCAGAATGGATAAACATTTATTTAAAACTTGTCAATTGGTCAATTGAATTAGACGATTATAGAGAAATAGGACTTAAGCAATCCTTAAATGATCAATACAGAGAAGCGAATAAAGAATTTTCAAGATTTGTTGAAAGAAATTACAAGTCCTGGTTATCAGCTTCCGGTGATCACAATGCACCAAATTTAAGTCCGGGCATTACTGAAAAGTATGTTTTAACTCATCTTCGGGATGAAGGTAAATCAATTTTTTATTTTGTACTTGATTGTCTTCGACTCGATCAATGGCTTGTTATGGAAAAACAGCTTACTGATTTATTTAAGATTGAAAAAGATTATTATTATTCAATACTTCCAACTGCAACACCTTATGCAAGAAATGCATTATTTGCAGGCTTATTTCCTTCAGATATTGAGAAATACTATCCTGAGTTATGGATTTCGGGTGCTGATGATGAAAACAGTATGAATAAGTATGAGAAAGAACTTCTGCAGCTTTTAATTGATAGAAAAAGAATTAAACTCCGTAATGATCTGAAGTACATAAAAATAATTGATCCCGAAGTCGGAAGAAACTTTGAACAGAATATTCATTCATATCAAAACACACATCTTACTGCAGTGGTTGTAAATTTTTTAGATATGATTGCTCACGGCAGGTCAGATTCAGATTTACTTAAAGAAATTGCACCTGATGAGGCTGCTTACAGATCACTTACTCAAAGCTGGTTCAATCATTCATCTTTACTTAATATCTTTCGTACAATTGGAAAGATGAAAAATGCCAGAATAATTATTACTACTGATCACGGCAGTATCAGATCGCTCAGGGGTGCTAAAGTACTTGGTGACAGGGAAGCTTCTACAAATCTGAGATTTAAGTATGGCAGAAACCTTAAAGTTGATGAGAAGCATGCAATTTTTGTAAAAAATGCTTCAGACTTCAAGCTTCCTAAAAGAGGTGTAACAATAAATTATATTATTGCAAAAGAAGATTACTATTTCGTTTATCCTACTGACTATCATAAATTCCTTTCACATTACAAAGATACTTTTCAGCATGGCGGTATCTCAATGGAAGAAATGATATTACCTATAATAACAATGGACTCTAAAACCTGATGCAGTTTCCGTCTCAAATATTGAGCAGATCAGAATCCGAAACTGAAAGTATAGCTGAAGATTTTTCTTCGTTTGTTAATGATGGTTTAGTTATAGTTTTGATAGGAGAATTAGGGACAGGAAAAACTTTTTTTACTAAAAAGCTGCTTCATTGTTTTAATATAAACACTGCTAACAGCCCGACTTTTGCGATTATAAATGAATATAATGGTCTAAAAAGATTCTATCATTTTGATTTTTACAGAATTAATAAAAAGGAAGAATTAATTGATATTGGAATTGAAGATTATTTCTCTGATCCTTATGCCATTTGTATCATAGAATGGGGAAATTTATTCTCCGAACTTCTTCCGATTGAAAGAATTGAGATTGAAATTAAATTCAAATCTGAAAATGAGCGCTTATTTGAATTCAGAAAATTATGAATGAATTATTTCCAATACTAGCTATTGAAACTTCAGATAATATTTGCGGGGCTTGTCTTTATTTCAATGACAAAAAATATTTTATATCTAATGTTGTTTTAAAACACTCTCACTCAGAAAAGCTGTTTGAAGTAATAGAAACTGTTTTAAAAAATGGTGAGTTACCGGTATCACAAATAAAGAGCATTGCAGTTTCTGCCGGTCCCGGATCGTTTACAGGATTAAGAATTGGTATGTCTGCTGCTAAAGGTCTTTCAGCATCGTTAAATATCCCTATTATTAAAGTACCAACTTTTGAAGCTTTGGCTTTACAAATATCTGAGGTTTTACCTGATGGTTCAATTTTTACAATAGCAAATAAAGTAGGAAGGGATGAATTATATCATGCAAAGTTTCAAATTAATTCTAATAATTATATATTTAACCAGCAGTTAAAAATTGTACCAGCTAATTCAGACTATCTGTTTAATGATAATGAATTAGTTTTTGGTAATTTTGATTCAAGTAAAATCAAAAAAAAAGTAATTCATAAATTTATTTCAGCCCCTAATGCAGAGTATATAGCTAAATGGGCAGAAAAATCCGGTAAAGCATTTTCAATACATGATATTGATTTTGTTGAACCAGATTATTTAAAAGATTTTATAGTTAAGGAGAAGAAATTATGATTCGAAACATTTTAATAGTTTTGCTGTCATTTTCAATTACAGCTTTTGCCCAATTAATGGGTCCAAAAGTATCAGCTCAACAGGTTGATTATGACTTCGGAAATATCAATCAGGGTGATATTGTAAGTCATACATTTATTTTATCAAACAACGGCGGTGATCTTCTGCAAATTACTGATGTTAGAGCATCCTGCGGTTGTACTGCTGCAAATCCAACAAAACGGGAATTAAAACCCGGTGAGTCATCAAATCTTGAAGTTACTTTCAATTCAAAGGGTCGTAAAGGTCCACAGGTAAAAACTGTTACAGTAACTACAAATGATCCGGATAAAAAAGATATCCTGTTAACAATAAAATGTAATATTGTAATACCGGAAGTTAAAGAAGAAAAATCCGGTGCAAAGATATTTTTACCGGAGACTCAACACGATTTTGGCAAAGTTAATGAAGGATCAACAATTGAATACACTTTTAAATTTGAAAATAAAGGGACAGAACCTTTAATCGTAAAAGATGTAAAAACATCATGCGGCTGCACTGCTGCAGTGGTAAGCAGCAATACACTGAAACCGGGAGAGGTTGGTTCTATAAAAGTTGGGTTTGATACAAAGAACAGAACCGGACGAAACAGTAAATCAATTACCATCGTTTCCAACGATAATAAAGAACCCAACAGAGTTTTAATGATTTATGCAGAAGTATTAAAAAATTAATTATGCCTTGGTTTAAAAGATCTAAACAAAATATTGCTGAAGATACCCAGCATAAAGAATTACCTGCTGGCTTATGGGAAAAATGTCCATCCTGCAGTGAGATAATTCATAAAAAGCAGCTCGAAATAAATCTCTGGACTTGTTTAAAATGTGATTATCATTTTAGAATTAACAGTTTAGAATATGCTGCGATCATCTTTGATAAAGGATCATTTAAAGAGATGGATAAAAAAATGCGCTCTGCTGATCCGCTTAATTTTACAGATACAAAAAAATATACTGAAAGAATATCTTCAACAATAAAAAAACTTGATTTGTATGATGCAGTAAGAACGGGAACAGGCAAGATTGAAGGACGGGATGTAGCTTTTGCTTGTATGGATTTTCAGTTTATCGGCGGTTCTATGGGCTCTGTTGTAGGTGAAAAAGTTGCACGTGCTGCTGATAAAGCATATAAAAATAAAATGCCGTTGATTATTATTTCATCAAGCGGCGGTGCCAGAATGATGGAAGGCGCATTTTCACTTATGCAAATGGCAAAAACCAGTGCAAGATTAGCAAGGTTAGCCGAAGAAAAAATACCTTATATTTCTATACTTACTGATCCTACTACCGGCGGAACGACTGCAAGCTATGCAATGCTTGGCGATATAAATATTGCCGAACCAAAAGCACTTATTGGTTTTGCAGGACCAAGAGTAATTAAACAAACAATCGGTAAGGATTTACCAGAAGGCTTTCAGAGATCAGAGTTTTTAGTTGAACATGGGTTTGTTGATTTTATTTCTCACAGAAAAGATTTAAGAGAAAATTTAATTAAAGTTCTCGATTTGCTCTCTTAAATTTAATTTCTGAAAATAAACTATTGTAAATTTAAATCTCCGAAATGAATTTTTTCGATTTCATCTTTAGTCTTTAGTAAAAGGAATCCGTTTTCATCTACATCATAAAAGATTCCTGACTTTTCTGTTTCGTTATCTGTAATAGTTACTCTGTTTCCAATCATTCTGCACTTTTGTTTCCAATCTTCAATCAAACTCATCCTGTCAGTTTTCAGTTTTTCAAGAAACACTTCAAGATTATTCAAAATCTCAGCAAGCAATTTTTCACGCTCAACTGTTTTGCCAAGCTCATTTCTTAATGAAGTAGGTGAATAGTTAAATGTGCCCTGAAAAATATTTTGATTTACGTTTATACCAATACCAAGCACTAATCTTTCTATTTTACCAGATTGTGAAACAGCTTCTATTAGTATCCCACTGACTTTTTTACCATTGATAAGTACATCATTTGGCCATTTAAGGTTTGTTTTTAACTGATATAAATTTTCAACAGAAACTGATATTGCAAGTGATGCAGCAAAATTAATTAGGTTTGCATTTTTAAAAAGTAATTTATCTTTAGTAAACAGTACAGAAAATGTTAAATTTAAATCCGGTGTGCTATGCCAGGTACGTTCTTTTCTGCCTTTACCATGAGTTTGTTTTTCGGCTAACAAAACGGTTCCATTTAAATTTTGTCCGTTCTCTTTTGCTAAAAGAAATGTATTTGTTGAGTCGATTTCTTCTGTATAAATAAAATTTCTTCCAATAAAATCAGTGTTCAGCTTAATATCAAAGTTCTCTATGTTAAACAAATCTTTCTCCTTAAGTTAATTGCAAAAATAAGCTAAATTAAGCAATTTGTCATCGGGTGTGACGAAATATCGGCTAAATGTGACAAAAAGACTTTTATAAGTTATTCTTAAAGCTGACTTAAAAAAAATAGAATGGCTAACTCTTTATAATTAAAGGACTTAACAGAATCTAATTATCTGGCACCTTGCTTGTATTAACTGTTACGTTTAATAAGAAAATAATAGTTTAATTTTAAGAAAGGATAAATATTATGGGAAAAATTATTGGAATTGATCTTGGTACTACAAATTCCTGTGTTTCAGTTATGGAAGGCAACGATCCGGTGGTAATCCCGAATTCTGAAGGTGGAAGAACTACTCCTTCAGTTGTAGCATTTACAAAAGGCGGTGAAAGATTAGTCGGTCAACCGGCAAAAAGACAGGCAATCACTAATCCGAAACAAACCATCTTTTCAATAAAAAGATTAATGGGCAGATTTATTAATGAAGTTGGAAATGAAAAACATGAACTTCCTTATGAGATTGTAGCTGGTGATAATAACAGTGCAAGAGTTAAAATTGGTGATAGAGTATATTCACCTCCCGAAATCAGTGCAATGATATTACAGAAAATGAAAAAAACTGCTGAAGATTATCTTGGTCAGGAAGTAACAGAAGCTGTGATTACTGTTCCTGCTTACTTTAATGATGCACAAAGACAGGCAACTAAAGATGCCGGTGAGATTGCAGGTTTAACAGTAAGAAGAATAATCAACGAGCCAACTGCCGCAGCATTAGCTTATGGATTGGATAAAAAGACAAGTGATCATACAGTTGCTGTTTATGATTTAGGTGGCGGAACATTTGATATTTCGATTCTTCAGTTAGGCGATGGAGTTTTTGAAGTTAAGTCAACCAATGGTGATACTCATCTTGGTGGAGATGATTTTGATCAGAGATTGATTAATTATCTCGCTGATGAATTTAAAAAACAGGAAGGTATTGATTTAAAAAAAGATCCTATGGCATTGCAGAGATTGAAAGAAGCTGCTGAAAAGGCTAAGATTGAATTATCTTCTTCTTCATCTACAGAAGTTAATTTACCGTTTATTACTGCTACTCAGGATGGACCAAAACACTTAACAATCAATTTAACCAGAGCAAAATTCGAGCAATTAATTGATGATCTGGTTCAAAGAACTAAAGTACCTTGTGAGCAGGCAATGAAAGATGCCGGTGTTACTCCTAAAGATATTGACGAAGTTATATTGGTTGGAGGTTCTACAAGAATTCCTATGGTTCAGCAATTGGTTAAAGATTTATTTCAGAAAGAACCACACAAAGGCGTTAATCCTGATGAAGTAGTTACAATAGGAGCTGCAATACAAGGCGGCGTTCTTGCTGGTGATGTTAAAGATGTTTTATTACTTGACGTTACTCCGCTTTCTTTAGGTATTGAAACACTTGGCAGTGTAATGACCAGATTAATTGAATCAAACACTACAATACCAACTAAAAAGAGTGAAGTGTTTTCGACTGCAGGAGATAATCAGCCATCAGTTGAAATCCATATATTACAGGGTGAAAGACCAATGGCAGGTGATAACAGAACACTTGGCAGATTTCATCTGGACGGCATTCCACCTGCTCCAAGAGGAGTTCCTCAGATTGAAGTAACTTTTGATATAGATGCAAATGGTATTCTTCATGTCAGTGCTAAAGATAAAGCAACTGGTAAGGAACAAAGTATAAGAATTACTTCTTCGAGCGGTTTGGATAAGAATGAAATTGAGAAGATGAAGAATTCTGCTAAAGAACATGCTGCCGAAGATAAAATGAAAAAGGAAGCTGTTGAAACTAAAAATCAGGCAGATAGTTTGGTATTTCAGACTAAGAAGCAGATTGATGAACTTAAAGACAAAATTCCTGCAGATATAAAATCCAGACTTGAATCAGAGATCAAAAAAGTTGAAGATGCTATGGCAACTAATAATACTGAACAAATCAAGTCTGCAACAGAAAGCTTGAGTAAAACCTGGAATGAAGTTGCTAGTCAGTTATATTCACAAACAGATCAGCAAGGACAGCAAGCTCCAAATCAGCAGCAGGAAACCAGGACTGAAGATGCAAAAGGTGACGTTCAGGATGCATCTTATGAAGTTGTTGATGATGATAAAAAATAATTGATTCATCACTTAAATATTCAATACAAACTCCGGTTAGAAACAGCCGGAGTTTTTTTTGTTTAAAAAGGTATTTGGTTATTTTTAAGTAACTGATAATAATCTATCAAGATGGTTAGAAGCGAAAAAAAACATCGAATCATATTTATCGATCTTATACGTGCACTGGCTGTTATTCAAATGGTACAGGGACATACAATAGATGCATTATTAGCTCCTGAATATCGATCATTAGATTATCCGGTTTATTATCTTTGGAATTTTATGCGTGGTATTACCGCGCCTGTTTTTATGTTTAGCGCTGGTACGGTTTTTACATATTTATTCAGACTT
>JAVEUY010000076.1:0-9418 GCA_034005315.1 Ignavibacteriaceae bacterium
CAAAAGCAATTTCAAGCGCTTTTCCCAGACTTGTTCTGGCAGCCTGTGTAGTTCTGACATTTGCTTTAGTTGCAACTTTCATCCCTATAAAACCGGCTAAAGCCGAACACAGAGCACCAACAACAACGGATAATCCGACAAGGGGTGAAGAATCAATTGAGTTTGAACCGCTATATGCTAAAAGAGCCGCAACAACTACTACAAACACTGCAAGAACTTTATATTCAGCTTTTAAAAATGCCATTGCACCTTCAGCAATATGATTGGAAATAACTTTCATTTTTTCTGTGCCAGCATCTTGTTTTGATATCCAGCTTGATTTCCAAAATGTATATAACAAAGCTAAAACACCAAATAATGGTATAATATGAAAGATAAAATCCATAGTTGACTCCTTACCGAATGTTTATTCTGTTTCTTTACTTTTATTGTTTTGATTTTTTAATTGGCTGTATGTAAAAAGCATTTTATCGTAACCACCTGTAATAAAGCTTTCAATTAATTGAGAGCTGAACTCAAATGATTTAATTAATTGCGAAAACTCGAGTTCTGAAAAATTTGTTAAAACGTAATCGGATAAAAATCCCTTGTCAAAGTTACTTCCTACACCTATTCTAAGCCTTGGAATTTCATCGGTATTCATCTGGTAGATAATAGATTTAAGTCCATTATGTCCACCATCGCTTCCTGATTTTCTGATTCTTATTTCTGCGTTACTCAAGTTAATATCATCAACCAGAATCAGTATATTTTCTGTGCTAACTTTATAATGCTCACAACATTGCTTTAACGCAATACCACTTAAGTTCACAAAAGTAGAAGGCTTAACTAAAGCAAATGGATTTCTATCAATCTCCCCTTCTGAGTATTGATAATCAAACCTGGAAAAAGTAAAGTTTAATAATTTATGTTTAGCAAAAAAATCGGTTAACAAAAATCCTGCGTTATGCCTGTTTAACTGATAGCCTGAGCCCGGATTTCCTACACCAAATATAATGCGCACTAAAACTATTCTTCTTTATCCTGTTTACCTTTAGCAATTACTTCAGGCTCAGCAGGCTCAGTACTTTCCTCAGCCGGAGCTGCTTCTTTTTCAACTCTTGGATGAGTTACAGAAGCTATCATTGATTCTGCCGGACTAAGTATAGTATATTTTTCCGAGCTTAAATCCGATGCATAAATAGCCTGTCCCAGTTTTAACTCTGTAATATCTATTTCAATATGCGCCGGAATATTAGAAGGTAAACATTCAATAAGTATTTTATGAAGTATGTGTTGTAAAACTCCGCCTTCTTTTATTCCAATTGCACTTCCGACTAACTGGACAGGAATTTCCAATTGAATCTTTTCGTCTTTTTGTAAACCTAAAAAATCAACATGAATTATTTTATCAGTAATAGGGTCAAACTGAACATCTTTAATAATACATTCAAGCTCATTGTCTTTATCTACACTAAGCGTAATCAGATGTGTCTTAGCTGTAAAAACCAAAGGATGCAATAGTCTTTCTTCTACCTCAACAGGAACAGGTTCGTGGTGCTTTGAATAAAATATTGCAGGTACCTTTCCTTCTCTACGTAATAAACTTCTTGCTGCTTTATCAATTTTGGTTCTTTTCTTTGCGTTTAATAGTACTTTATCCATTTTGTCTCCGGGTCTAAATTAACCTTTATCTATATTAAATAATGAACTGATTGATTCGTTTTTATTAGTTCTTAAAATTGCATCACCAAATAACGGTGCTGCTGAAATCTTCATAATGCGTTTACATTTATTTTCATCAAATTCAATTGAATCTGTAACAAAGAGTTTATCAATTGGACTATCATTTATTCTTTCATACGCTGGACCGGAAAGTAAAGGATGAGTAATTGCACCAAATATTCTATTAGCTCCCTTTTCCTTTAATGCTTTTATTGCATTAACAAAAGTACCAGCAGTATCAATAAGATCATCAACTAACAGTATATCTCTGTCTTCAACATCACCAATTATATTCATAACTTCCACAATATTGTCCTTAGGACGTCTTTTATCTATTACAATCAAACCTGAGTTAAGCATTTTTGAATATGCTCTGGCAATCTTTATTCCGCCAACATCGGGAGAAACAACCACAAGATTATCTGAAAGATTATGAAGATAATTCAGAAATATAGATGACCCATACAAATGGTCCATCGGTATATCAAAATAACCTTGAATCTGTGATGCATGTAAATCCATTGTCATCACTCTATCAGCACCTGCCGAAGTAATAAGGTTAGCCATTAGTTTAGCAGTAATTGCTACACGCGGCTGATCTTTTCTATCTTGTCTTGCATATCCAAAATATGGAATTACAGCAGTAATTCTTTTTGCTGATGCACGTTTTGCTGCATCAAGCATAATAAGTAATTCAACTAAATTATCCGATGGGGGATTTGTTGATTGAATTAAAAATACATCTCTGCCTCTGATATTTTCACCATATTTAACCCAAATTTCCCCGTCACTAAATCGCTTCGACTCAAGAATACCCAACGGAACACCAATGGACTCAGCAATTTTTTCTGCTAATGGTTTATTTGAGTTACCGGCAAATATCAGGAATCCATCTGATGACATTTAGTAAAATCAATTTATTTTATAAATAGGCATTAAATATAACCAAAGGGGTTTGTTAAGTCAATAAATTTGATCTTTAAGAAACACTTTTAATTAATCTTTCCTCTTTTTGATCAGGAAAAAAATTACCATTAATAGTACGCTTCCAGCTAATATATAAATCCACTTAGGTGTTTCTTTAAGTTTATATGGTTTAAATGTAACTGATATTGTTTTTCCACGTCCAATTTCATCAAGAGAATATGACCAGGTTAAATTATTTCCAGCCTTATTAGTTGCGTTATGAGTGATAATTTCGCCTCTGATATTGTATATATATGTTATACGGTATTTACTGCCTTCAATACCAAACCCGGTAGCAACGGGCGGAATAAACTGGGAAAAAATCTTTTGACCAGAAGCACCATCTTCTAACTGAAATTTTGATTGAGTAAAAGCTTTGATTGTATTTAGAGAATCTACATGACTAAATCTTATATCTATATTTGCGTGTATTGTTGAATCGGTTGAATCTGAATAAGCAGTGATATTTTGAATAGTTGTAAAACCAGAGGAAAACTCTTTCCTTATGGAATCCGGATTAAAAATTTCCAGATTCATTATTGTTGATACTGAAGTTGAGTCAGAATACTTCATCCAATAGTTGATCTGCATTTCACCAGAACCATCCGGATAAATTATTGTGTTCTGATTATAGTTAAGACAACCGGAAATCATTATTAGTGATATAAAACAGAACAAAAATTTTTTTTTCAATTAAATATTACTTAATTATATATTTTATGAGTTTAAATTTATAGAACATTCATTAATTATTCATTATTTTTCGCATCTAAAATTAAGGAGAATTAAATGCCAACGTATGAATATAAGTGCACTAAATGCGGACACCGGTTTGAAATTTTTCAATCAATGAAAGATGAGCCATTGAAGATTTGTCCCGTTTGTAAAGGTAAGATAAAAAGATTAATAGGAGCGGGAGCCGGACCAATTTTTAAAGGAAGTGGTTTTTATCAAACAGATTATAAAAGTTCTAATAACACTTCAACTAATAATTCAAAAACAAGTAATCAAAATACCGGCAGTAAATCTGAACCAGGGAAGAAATCAGATACTAAAAGTAAAGAGTAATAGCCGTCGGTGCTGTCTAAAAATCAGCACCGATTGAAAAATAAAATATCGGATCTGAGAAGTGATTAAAATTATAAGCCCAGGCAACATCAAATCTTAACAAAAAGTAAAGGAAGAACATTCTTGCTCCCACACCTGTACCCATAAGTAAATCTTTACTTCTAAAATAACCATCTGAATCCCGATTAAATAATTGCAGCTTACTGGTATTATCCCAGGCAGCACCAGCATCAATAAATGCAACACCAATTATGTTATTAAATAAAATTGGTAAAGGTCCCGGAATTAAATATCTGATTAAAGGAAATCTGAGTTCATAATTCATAAGCAAATATTTGGTTCCAATGCGTTCTGAATAATTATAGCCTCTCAGAGGTAATACAGCAGTTAAAAAAGCATAATCGCTTGTTGATTCTATAGGAATTTCTGTAGTTGCAAACGAGCGATTAATCCAGTTTTCAATTCCACCCATAAAAAATCTTTGTGCATTTTCACCACCAGAATATCCGCCTGAAAATCTTATAGCAAAAGAATAGTCTGTCCAGAATCTTAAGTAAGTTCTGTAATCTCCGCTTAATGTATAAAAACTTAATCGTTTATTACCCAGCCCGGGATTTCCATAAGCTTCAAAACGATAGCGTGTTCCCTGAATTGGTGCAGTATAACCCCACATAATATTATCGTGTACATAAGCCAAAGAAGGTACTATAAACGATGCTTCATCAAGCGGGTCAGAAAGATCATCCAGATTTTCTCCCCTTACATTAAGCCATCCTAAACCAGCTTCAAGACGGTAAAATCTGTTAAGAGGTAACGAAGCAGACAATGACAAGCCATAACTTCTGTACCTGAAAAAATTAATATAATTGCCTCTAATAATATTGACAAATCTTGCAGTGTGAAAACCTTGAATACCATAATTAATCTTACCGCTGAGATTGTAGTAGGCTAAACCATAATCCGAGTTTTTAAGATCAATCTGCAGACCTGTAACACCGATTAACCTGTGATCACCAAGAACATCACTGAAGCTTAAAACAGTAGTGCCTATTAATCCGTAAAACGTACTGTATCCCGCATTAGCATACACAAGATCAGGTCCAAAGGTTATTTTATATTTATTTACAAGATAATTTCCGTTTTCATCAAGATTATTTTTAGGAATAAACAACGAGTCATTTGCATATACTTTTACTTTATTTGTATCGGACGAGCCAAAGACAAATTTTGAATAATCCTTTGAACTTTTAGTTGATGAAGTATCAGGTTCTATTACATCTCCGGTAAATATTTTTATTTGCTCATCTTTAATTACTTCTTTTTCATCGGTCTGTGCAATTACCGTATCTTTAACAGTAACTTCATCAATTTTTGCGTTTCGTTTTTCATCCAGCTTAGAGATGAAAAGAGTTGGTTTTAATGTATCTAACTGTGTTTTAGGTTCAAAGGGATTATCAAGCATAAAAAGATTAAACACAGACTCATAAAGAGTTGAAAAGACCAGTTTCTTACTGTCACGGGATAATGATAATTGATATAATCCGCTGATCGAATTTGTAATCGGAGTAATTGGAATATCTGCAATCTGAATTGATTTATCATCTGAGGTTAAATTTTTAATATAGATATTGTTTATTCCATTAATATCAGAAATAAAAATCAGTCTTTCTCCGTTAGCTTCTTCCTTTGGTGAAGTTTCATCGCTAAAGGGCAGATCAGTTATTCTTGTAATTTTTACATCTGCAATATTTAGTTTATAAATATCTTTTTGTGAATAATTATGTTCTGATATTTTAAAATCTTTTCCAATTTCATCAGCATTAAGATAATCACCTCTGTCAGAAACAAAATAGATCGCTTTATCGTCGTAATACCAAGCCGGATCTGAATCGCTGAATATATCATTTGTAAGATCTGTCAGCTCTTTGGTTTCAAAATTATATATATAAATATCAGATTGTTTTGAAGTTTGACCAGCGAATACCAGATATTTTCCATCATTGGACCAGGTAACACTTTCTATAGATTCTAAATCGAACTTTAAAGTTTCCCTTTCATCTTCCTCAAGATCAAAAATATATATTACATCAAAACCGCTGTGTTCAGCAGAAATTGCAATTTTATTTCCATCAGGAGACCAGGTTAAACCCGGAGTTAAAATATTTAATTCCTCAAAATCAGGTGTCTGGTTTCCTTCTGCAAGCGGACCGGCAGTTTTACCGGTTAATATATCCATAATATATAAACCGAAGTAATAATCCCTGTTCGAGATAAATGCTATTTTATCGCCCTGAGGTGAAAGCGTTGGAGAAGTATTATAAAACCCTTTATCTTTTTCAGGATTGGTTAAGCGTTTTGCAAAGTCCACCGGATCATCTCTTAATGCAACATCAGGCCAAAAAGTTTTTTTAATTTCTTTCTTCCACCTTTGTCCAAGTTCTTTTATATCTATACCAAGTGTTGCTTTAACTCCTTCTTCAACATTACCGATACCTTTTATTTTATTAAGCAGTTCGCCGATTTTTTCTGAACCATATTTATTAGCGATATAGTAAAAAACAGACTGACCGCCCCGATAAGCAAAATAATTATCCAATCTGTTGATTTCCGGTAAATATTCATTTACAGCAGCATCACGGATAAACATATCTGTATCAACATCCCAGCCTAATGCTTCATATTCTGCGAGACCTTCATTAAACCATAATGGAAACTGAAGAGATATATTATTGGATATAATATTCTGAACTGATCCGCCATAAAACATATCGTTCATTACTGCGTGAACAAATTCGTGATGAATCAAATGTCTGAATTGTTTATATGATCCTGTAAACTGAACTACTACCCTGTTCTTAAACAATTCAGTAAAGCCCTGAACACCTTCTGATACATATTCATCAATTACATTCGTTTCCTGGAATTCATTCTGTGAATTGAAAATAATTAAAGTAATTCTACTGTTAACACGGTAATTAAACGCATTTTGTATTGATGTTAAAGCATCTTCGGCTGCTTTTGCCGCAAACTCGGTTATTGTTTCACCGCCTTGATTAAAGTAAATATCAAAATGTTTAGTTTGTATGTAATACCAATCATAGTCTTTGATATGCAGTTTGTTTTTTCCAAACTGGGCAAAGACAGCAGTTGAAAAAAATACAACAATAGTCAAAAGTATTTTGAGTGGTCTCATTTTTTAATCCTTTGAATCAACAATTATAAAATCTAATTCCGATCTTTCTTCATCAACACGAATAAGTTTAACAAAAACTTTATCACCTAAACGATATTGCTTTTTGGTTCTCTTTCCAATGATAGCATATTTTTTTTCATCGTGTTCGTAATAGTCATCATCCAAATCCCTTAATCTTACTAATCCTTCTGCAAGTATATCCGTAAGTTTAACAAAAATTCCAAAATTTATTATACCAGAAATAATTGCTGAAAATTCATTCCCCAGATGGTTCTTCAGATACTCTATTTGCTTTATTTTAGTACTTAATCGCTCAGCTTCTACAGCATTTCTTTCTGTTGCAGATATATAGTCGCAAATTTCTTCCAGTTGTGCAAGTGAATAAATTTCTCCCCTTTTATTATTAAGATAATAAAACAACAATCTATGCACAATCAAATCACTGTACCTTCTTATAGGTGAGGTAAAGTGAGTGTAGTACTTAAACCCAAGACCATAATGCCCGATATTTTCCGGTGAGTATATAGCCTTTGCCATTGAGCGAATAGCTAACTCATTTATTAATGCTTCTTCTTCTTTACCTTTTACCTGATTCAATAAATTCTGGAAACTTGCAGATTTAGATGAAGAATCCGGATCAAATGAATATCCAAGTGTTTTTACAAATCTTGAAAACTCAAATATTTTTTCTTTATCGGGTAAATCGTGCACGCGATAGACAAATGGTTTTACAGGTACTGATTTACCGGATGAAATATGACAGGCAACTATTCTATTAGCCAGCAGCATATATTCTTCAATCAGCATATTGCTTTGCAGGTTTTTTTTAACTGCAATACTAACCGGCACTCCGTTTTCATCAAGTTTGAATTTTATTTCAGGAGAAATAAAGTCAAACGAGCCTTCGCGCATTCTTTTCTTTCTAAGTATCTGTGCAAACTTGTTAAGCAAAAGTAAATCTTCTGAAAAATCACCATTACCCTGATCAATAATTTCTTGTGCTTCTTCATACGTAAATCTTCTTTTACTATTAATTATTGTCTTAGAAATTTTGTAATCAACAACTTTACCTCTCGGAGTTATCTGAACAATTACAGAATAAGTCAAACGGTCTTCATTCGGATTCAGTGAGCAAATCTGATTAGATAATTTTTCCGGCAGCATCGGTATAACTCTGCCGACAAAATAAACGCTGTTGCCTCTTGAGTTTGATTCCTGATCAAGTGCAGAACCTTTTTTTACATAATAAGAAACATCAGCAATGTGAATACCAATTGAATAATTTCCATTTTCGGATTTTTCGATTGATAATGCATCATCAAAATCTTTAGCATCTTCGGGATCTATAGTAAAAACATTTTTATCACGGTAGTCAATTCGTGTACTGATTTCATTTTCAGAAATATCAGTTGATATTTTATCTGCTTCAGTCAATACTGATTTGGAAAACTTATATCTTAAATTAAACTCTCTTGAAATTGAAAAAACATCAGCATCAACAGAGCCAGCTTTTCCGTAAACTTCAATTACTTCACCTTCGGGATTAAGCGTAGAACTATCCAAGGATAAATTTCCTACAACAACTTTGTCACCTGTTTTAGCTCCGCCAAGATGAGTGCTGTTGATATGAATATCTCTGTGAATATTCGGATCATCGGGTGAAATGAAATAAAGAGAATTGGATTTTTTTAATTTGCCTACATACTCTTTTCGTTTTCTTTTAATAATTCTTATAATTTTTCCTTCAAGGTTTTTACCTTTTTGTTTAGCAAATAATTCAACTTCTACCTGATCACCATCGAGTGCAGCGCTTAAATTTCCTGCCGAAATAAAAATATCATTAATATTTTCACTATTAGTTATAACAAACCCATAACCGTTTTTGTTAATCTCTAATCTGCCGGTAAGTTTATTAGTTGATGGAATTTTATTAAGCTGATATCGTTTACCTGTTTTAATCAGAAAGCCTTCTTCTTCAAGTTTATGCAGAGCGGCTTTCAGAGATGCGTATTCGTGTTCGGCATTAAATCCAAGTTTTTTGGATATATCTTTTGATTTATATCCCCTGCCTTTATTGCGATTAAAAAATGCCTTTAATTCTTTTTTCATTAAAATTCAAAATTGTATTTAAGACCGCCTTCAAAGAATAAAGGATTATTAAATGAGGATGATTCATTTTCAGATTCTTTTCTCTCAAGACGCAGTTGAAATCTTTGAGTTAATGGATATTCAAGCCTGACATTTGCACGGCTAAGGTCCTGCAGCACTTCAGTTGATCCTCCGATTTCATACCGCAGATTACCGGCTCGTCCTATTAAATTGAATTTGGTTTCAGTAGCAGTTTGTCTCAATTGAAAATCTTTTACATAATCGCTAAAGTATTGATTCAGAACGCTTCCGATCAATGAACCTGCAAGTGAAGTTGCTGTTGAAGCAAACAAATTTCTATCCTGTTCAGTTACGTTTTCATCATTTGGAAATTTACCT
>JAVEUY010000077.1:0-9354 GCA_034005315.1 Ignavibacteriaceae bacterium
AGAGGAGAAAAGTAAGCAGTTGACAATAGGCAGTAGGCAAAATGACTAATGACAATCGATGACGAGTGACGAATGACTATTGACTAATGACCAATTTCCAATTAACTGTTTAGAAGGCAATTATTACTTGGATATTTTACAAATAAGCGTATATTTGTAATAGATATTTTACACTTTAACATATTATCAATTTAAATAGACTAAAACAAAACCGGTAATTTATTTAGAATCTGGAATAATATATTATGAAAAAGAGATTTTTATTTGATGAATTATATAAATATCTGAATCATAAGAATGCATTGATTATTACCGGTATGCGGCAGGTTGGTAAAACCACATTGATGAAACAGGTTTTTGAATCTGTAAATGGACCTAAACTATGGTATGATTTTGAAAATCCATTAGATATGCTGCACTTTGAAAATATTGATTATGATGCAATTTATGAGCTGCTGAAAAGTGAAAGTGGCTCGTCTAAAGAAAGGTTATTTGTTTTTATTGATGAGATTCAGAATTATCCTGAGATAACGAAGATCATTAAATACCATATAGATAAGTACAATGTAAAATATATTGTAACAGGCTCATCAAACTATTACTTAAAGAATCTTTTTCCTGAATCATTAAGCGGAAGAAAATTTTTGTTTATAATGCAGCCATTAAGTTTTAATGAGTACTTATTTTTTAATGATAAAATTGAAAAGCCGGATAAGAAGGATAAAATAAATTTTAAGTCCGTCTATTCCCTGCTGGATTATAAGAAGTATGAAGTTGAATACAGTAAGTATCTGGAGTTCGGCGGTTTTCCAGAAGTTGTGATAACGAGGGAAAATGATTTAAAGAGATTAATACTTAAGAATATCTTTGCCTCATTTTTTGAGAAGGATATAAAAATATTATCTGATATGAAAGATATTCGCGAGATAAGGGATCTAATTTTGATGCTTGTACCTCGCACGGGTAATATACTTGATGTTACTAAACTTTCTAACGAGCTTGGGATTAACAGGGTTAAGGTTTATAATTATCTTGAATTACTGCAGGGTACATTTTTCTTAAAGTTAATACCAAAATATTCAAAGAGTATAGATAGAACGGTTGCAGGGGGAAGAAAAGTGTATTTTTCAGATACCGGGTTACTTAACATAATCGGGAAGGTTAATGAGGGTCAGTTGTTTGAAAATGCAATTGCTAACCAGTTAAGTTTTTACGGAGATCTTTTTTATTATAACAAGCGCAACATAACCGAAATAGATTTTGTGTTAAATAAAGAAATAGCTTTAGAAGTTAAATTAAAAGCATCTGTAAGCGATTTAAATAAATTAGCTAAGAACGCCACAGGGCTTGGCATTAAGGAGTATTATTTGGTCAGTAAGAATTTTACAGATACACAGAATACAGTTTTTCCTATGTTTATTTGATATTGTTGAATTGTTTCATTGCTGCATTGCTACATTGTTAGTTTCAACCAATCTCCGAGAGTCTTCTCCCCCTTACTAAGGGGGAGAACACAAGAGGGGGTTTAAATGACTATTGACTTAATGACCAATGACGGAAGACGAAAGAAGCGAGAGGTTTAATCAGTGTTCCATTGGTTTTAAAAGGAGTTAGGAGTCAGAAGACAGTAGTCAGAATAATTTATAATGACGAAAAACGAAAGAAGTGGAGATTTTAATCCGTTTAAATCCCTTTAATCCGTGTATGACGAAGTCATCTGTTTTACAAGAAGTCAGGAGACAGAAGACAGAAGTTAGAATAATTTATAATGACAAATGACGGGAAACGTAAGACGAAAGAAGCGAGAGGTTAGGTGAGTTAATTTAGATAATTGCACACAGATTTAACAGATGCAACTGAATATAAACGATTAAATACAAATAAGAATACTTAACTAAGTATTTAGATCTATTTTGTTCTCCTAATTCTATTTTTGTAATTTATATATTAAGTTTCGCTGGTATGTGATATGGTTTATTTGAAAATATTAAAAAAAGGTAAATTATTATGACAGTATTAACAAGAATAGAAATTAATCCGGAAATATTATCTGGTAAACCCATAATTCGAAATACAAGGATACCTGTAGAGTTGATAGTTAAATTGGTAGCCCAACGCTGGACTGATGAGCAGATTATAAAAGAATACCCGATATTGAAACCGGAAGATATACGTGATGCATTGCTGTATGTTGAAAAGCTTGTTAAAAACGAAGAAGTTTATCCTTTCTTCAAGCAATGATAAAATTCCTAATAGACGAAAATGTAGGTTTTACAGTAATTGAATATTTGCGTAAGCAGGGCTATGACACAAAATCTGTCAGAGAATTTTTTCCATCCCGCAATGATTCTTTTATTTTAGAAAAAGCATATCAGGAAAAAAGAATCATAATTACTAACGATAAAGATTTTGGATATTTAATTTTCAAATCAAACCTCCCCGCTGTTGCTTTAATTCTTCTCAGGTTTAATGATGAAACACCAGCCTTAAAAATAAATGCAATAAAAGCAATCCTGAATTTACCCGAAAAAAAATTATTAAATCACTTTATTGTTGCAAGTGAAAATAAAATTAGAATCAGAACTTTAAACCTGGAGAATTAGATTAAAGATTTTATTGTTTCAATGTTAAATTGCTGCATTGTTATTTTCTCTGCGCCCTTTGCGTGTGTTTTCTTTGAGCACTTTGTGGTAAATGACGGAAAACGAAAGATGCCAGACGAAAGAAGTGAGAGGTTTAATCTGTTTAATCTGTATCATCAGCGTTCTATTGGTTTTAAAAGGAGTCAGGAGTCAGAAGACAGTAGTCAGAATAATTTATTAATGACCAATGACTATTGACCAATTCCCAACCTCCACCTGGCTCCAAAATATAAGTAATTGATTAATATTTAAATAGATATCTGTTTTTAAATATTACTTTTTATAATATTGTATTAAAGAATTCAAAGGAATGAAATAATGGATACTAAATCAATTATTGAAGAGGCGCTGCGGCTTCGTCCTGCAGAAAGATTACTTCTGATTGAAATGCTTACAAAGAGTTTGAATCAACCGGATGAAAATATTGAAAAGATATGGTCAGAAGAATCTGAAAAAAGGTATAAAGCTTTAGAAGAAAACAAAGTTAAATCCTATGCGATAAAAGAAATCATTGAGCGCTATAAATAAATGCAGGTAAGATTTTTAGAACCAGCCTCTATTGAGCTCGATGATGCAATAGAGTATTATGAGATACAATTGCAGGGCTTAGGTAAAAAATTTCTTGATGAAGTATTAGATAGTATTGCTTTAATTACACAATTTCCAGATTTATTTCCTAAAAATTCTGAACATACCAGGAAAGCAGTTTTAAGAAAATTCCCTTTCAATATTATATACACTTTGTTTAATGATAACATTTATATAATTGCAGTTGCCCATCAAAACAGACAGCCTGAATACTGGATTAAACGCTTTTAAAACCGCTTGATATTAATCTGCGGGATATGTTAAACACAATTGCACACGGATTGAACTGAACAATTTTCATTGCTCAATTGCAAAATTGTTGCATTGCTATTTTCAACAGCCCACTTCCAACATACAACTTCCCATTTCCAACCTCCTAGCAATCGAATGACTACTAATGACTACTAATGACTTACTGACGAATGACTAATTTCATTGTTAAATTGCTAAATTGTTGAATTGTTATTTTCCAACAGCCCACTCCCAACCCACTACCCCCATTTCATACTTTGTGGTAAATGACGAAAAACGAAAGACGCTAGAAGAGAACAGTAGGCAATAGGCAGTCCACAAATGACCATTGATAAATGACGAATGACTAAAATCCTTGTCATCAGTGTCCTATTGGTTTTAAAGGAGTCAGGAGTCAGAAGACAGTAGTCAGAATAATTTATTAATGACCAATGACGAAAGAAGTGAGAGGTTAGTTGAGTTAATTTAGATAATTGCACACGGATTCAACAGATGCAACTGATTTAAACTGATTAGCGATTGAATGACTACAAATGACTAATGACCAATTTCCAATCTACTACTGCCATTTACTCTTACAAGAAAATTAAATACAACCACAAAAAACTTTGACTGGAAACATCTTTTGAAAACATCGCCATAAAAAGTGAAAAGATAAATGTAAGCAGCAAAAAAAATCTTAAAGATAAATTTTGATTAAGCATCATTGATTTATCTCTGAATATTTTTTTAATTATCAGATAGCACAAAAAGAGAAACAATAAACAACCAACAACTCCGGTTTCAGCTAAAAGCTCCAGCAGGATATTATGCGGATATTTTTGAATTGTTGTCCACTTAATATTCTTGAATCCATTAAACGATCCGAGACCCCATCCGAACACCGGTCTTTCTTGAAACATCTGCCAGCTAAGCTTATAAGATTCCACCCTGTTTAAAATGGAAGCTTCTCCGCTAAATTTAAGTTCTTCAAACTGCAACAGATTTTCAAAACGTATTTCAGTTTCAAATTGTTTTGGAGTAAAGACTATCAAAGATACAACGCATATAATCATCAGTATAAAACCATACAAATGATTAAGAGTAATCTCTTTTCTGTAGAACTGCCTGATTACACCAGCGAAAGAGAATAATATTGTTCCGGATATAGCTGTTCTTAAACCGGTCAGGTATAAAATTGAAAAGCCGGTTATAAATATTAAAGTATATGTTAATACTTTTTTAAAATCTCTGCTTCCAGCAAACAACATAAAAACTATCAGCGTAAGAAATGAAACCGTTCTGCCGATAAATACATGGCTCCATCTTAACGGAGAAAATTGATATACAGTTGAATGATCAAACGGCTGAAGTATTATTATGCTTAATAGCGTAAACAAAAATCCTGCTGATATTATCTGCAGCAGGTATTTCAGATATTCTTTTCTGTAAATGTTTGTAATCAGATAGTATGCTACCAGAATATTCGGGATTATACTAATAATTATGTTAATCAGTTTTTGTGTACCGTACCGGGGATTTGAAGAATAAAGTATTGTTACAATAAGATAAAAAAGAATAACTACAAGAATCTTAAGTATGTCTATAAAAGATTTTGATTGTAAGAATAACCTTAACGATTCATTGTTTTGTTTAAGGAGTATAAAAAATACTGATAATAGTATAACAGAAGATAATATCTTAATTATCAAAGCTGATACTGATGAATTAGATATCCCGGAAACTGATAAATTACTCAATAACAGAATCAGTAAAAGATAAACAATAATTTTTTTTACAGTTTGTAATTGCAGCATTGATAGTCAGAGAAATTAATAATTAATAATCGTCAGCAGCAAAATGCAAGACGATAGTCAAAGTTAAAAATTAAAAGTGATAGATATTCTATGGAAATTAATAATTCTGTTTTAATTAAGCAGAAATAACAAGGAATGATAGGTTACGTTACTAAATTGTTTGTCCTGTTCCTCTCTTTGTAAGAGAGGTTAGGTGAGTTAGTCAAATTAATTACAACACGGATTGAACTGAACAATTTTCATTGTTCAATTGCTAAATTGTTGCATTGTTATTTTCCAACAGCCCACTTCCAATTTACCACCCCCATTTCATACTTTGCGGTAAATGACGGAAAACGAAAGATGCTAGACGAAAGAAGTGAGAGATTTAATCAGCATAAATCCCCTTAATCAGTGTATGACGAAGTCATCTGTTTTAGAAGAAGTCAGGAGACAGGAGACAGAAGTTAGAAGACGATGACTCGTCCTCTCTTTGTAAGAGAGGTTAGGTGAGTTAGTCAAATTAATTACAACACGGATTGAACTGAACAATTTCATTGTTCAATTGCTAAATTGTTGCATTGTTATTTTCCAACAGCCCACCCCCAACCCACCACCCCCATTTCATACTTTGCGGTAAATGACGGAAAACGAAAGATGCTAGACGAAAGAAGCGAGAGATTTAATCAGCATAAATCCCCTTAATCTGTGTCATCAGCGTTCTATTGGTTTTAAAAGGAGCCAGGCAACGAATGATGAATGACTAATGACCAATTTCTAACTTACAACCCCTTATCCTCTGCTTCTTTAAAATATTCATAAGTAAGTTTAAGTCCATCGTGCAGAGAAACTACAGGCTGCCACTTCAATAATGTCCTGGCACGAGTAATATCCGGCTGACGTACACGAGGATCATCGACAGGAAGCTCTTTTAAAACTATTTTACTTGATGAATTTGTCAGACTGATAATTTCCTGAGCCATTTTCATAACGCTTATCTCTTCAGGGTTCCCAATATTAACCGGCTCAGTTATATCTGACAAGAGCAGCCTTAATATACCTTCCACCTGGTCGTCAATATAAATAAAACTACGCGTCTGACTGCCTTCACCAAAAACTGTAACAGGCTGATTGTTAATTGCCTGAGTAAAAAAAGCAGGAATAGCACGTCCGTCATTAACACGCATACGAGGACCGTAAGTATTAAATATGCGTGCAATACAGGTACTTATGTTATGAGTGCGGTTATAAGCCATTGTAAGAGCTTCAGCAAAACGCTTTGCTTCATCATACACACCGCGCGGACCGACAGGATTAACATTACCCCAGTAATCTTCTTTCTGCGGATGCGAAAGAGGATCACCATAAACCTCAGAAGTTGAAGCGAGCAGGAAACGAGCACCTTTGTTCTTTGCAAGTCCAAGTGCGTTTAGTGTACCGATAGAGCCGACTTTAAGCGTCTCAATCGGAAGCTGCTGATAATCAAGTGGACTGGCGGGAGAGGCAAAGTGAAGAATATAATCCACATCAACAGCTATATGGATATAATATATTACATCGTGATTAATAAATGTGAAATTAGGATTACCATATAGATGCTCTATATTATCAATACTGCCTGTAAGCAGATTATCAATACAGATAACTGAAATTCCCTCTTTGAGTAATCTGTCACATATATGCGAGCCCAGAAATCCTGAACCGCCTGTTACTACTGCAGTTGGCATTAGTTTTAAGTTCCTGAAATTTATGTGGAGTAATTTACGATTTTGAATTTAGAAAATATAATATTTCTTAGAGAGTATAAGCGAGAGATGGAAGAACAATAAATGACGAATGACGGAAAATGAAAGACGCTAGACGGAAGAAGTAAGAGGTTTAATTAGCATGCCATTATTTTTCCTGCAGGATTTCAATTAAAATACTTTCGTGTTCTTTGGTGGTTTGGAGCTTTTGTGGCAATAGATTTTCCGCCACCAAAACACAAAAAGATAAATGACGGAAAACGAAAGATGAGAAAAGTAAGCAGTTGACAGTATGCAGTAGACAAAATGGAAGATGGAAACAGTCGGCAGTCTTCAGTTTACAGTCGCCAAATTGACCATTGATAAATGACGAATGACTAAAACCCTTGTCATCAGCGTTCTATTGGTTTTAAAAGGAGTCAGGAGTCAGAAGACAGTAGTCAGAATAATTTACTAATGACAAGTGACGGAAGACGCTAGACGAAAGAAGTGAGAGGCTAGGTGAGTTAATTTAGATAATTGCACACGGATTTAACAGATGTAACTGATTTGAACTGATTAGTGATTGAATGACTACAAATGACAAAATGACTATTGACTTAATGACCAATGACTATTACCGACCTCCTTATCCTTATATTATTAACTATTTAAATAAAAGTATATTTTTGTATTAAAAAAGAAATCCGGATGATAAAAGAAGTAAAAGTAACATATCTAAGTGATGCAGAAGCTGCAGAAATAAAGTTTTGGAACAACAAATCATACGAAGAGAAGCTGTCAGCTATTCAAATATTGAGGGAACAGTATTTCGCACTATACAATAAAGAGGAAGAGTATGCTAAAAGCAGAAAAAGACTTCGCAGAGTTTATAGAGTTATTAAATAAATATAATGTTGAATATATGATTGTAGGTGCTTATGCTCTTGCATTGTATTCACGTCCAAGAAACACAGGTGATTTAGATATTTTTATAAATTCCACTTTGGACAATGCAAAGAGGCTTTTAAAAACAATAAAAGAATTCGGATTTGAAAATGCTGGTATTGAAGAAGATGACTTTATTATAAAGGGCAGAATTGTACAACTTGGCGTATCCCCTGTCAGAATAGATATAATTAATGACATTGATGGGGTTGACTTTTTGAGTGCATTTAAAAACAAAGAAACGTTTCAGTTTGGGAAAGTAGCTGCAAATTTTATTTCCAGATTGGATTTGATAAAAAATAAAAGAGCAAGCAAAAGAAAAAAGGATGCTGCTGATCTTGATGAATTGGAAAGATTCAATACAGAACTAAAATAATCTGAATAATTGTTTTCTTGCCCGCCGGGAGAAATGATAAGATTCATTGTTAAATTGCTTATTCTAAACACCCTTTACTCCTAAATTTTTTCTCCCCCTACTAAGGGGGAGAACACAAGAGGGGGTTTAAATGACGGAAAACGGGAGACGTAAGACGAAAGAAGCGAGAAGTTTAATCAGCATTCCATTATTTTTCCTGCAGGATTTCAATTAAAATACTTTCGTGTTCTTTAGTGGTTTAGAGCTTTTGTGGCAAATGTTTTTTTCCGCCACCAAAACACAAAAACACTAAAAGCTTTTAGCAGAAAAGGCAAACCATTTCCCCTGCAATTTTTTAATCCGTTTAAATCTCTTTAATCTGTGTATGACGAAGTCATCAGCGTTCTATTGCGATTTAGAAGAAGTTTCATTGTTCAATTGTTTCATTGTTCTTTTCCAACAGCCCACTTCCAATTCACCACCCCCATTTCATACTTTTTAAGAGAGGCTAGATGAGTTAGTTTAGATAATTGCACACGAATTTAACAGATGTAACTGATTTGAACTGATTAGCGAATGAATGACTACTAATGACGGGAGACGTAAGACGAAAGAAGCGAGAGGTTTAATCAGCATTCCATTATTTTTTCTTGTGGTGTTAAATACTTTCGTGTTCATTAGTGGTTTAGAGCTTTTGAGGCAATAGATTTTCCGCCACCAAAACACAAAAAGATAAATGACGGAAAACGAAAGACACTAGACGAAAGAATTGGAAATTTTAATCAGTGTTAATCTGCTTAATCTGTGTATGACGAAGTCATCAGCGTTCTATTGTTTTAAAAGGAGTCAGGAGACAGAAGTTAGAAGACGATGTCCTGTTCCTCTCTTTGTAAGAGAGGTTAGGTGAGTTAGTCAAATTAATTACAACACGGATTGAACTGAACAATTTTCATTGTTCAATTGCTAAATTGTTGCATTGATATTTCCTCTGAGCACTTTACTGTAAATGACGGGAGACGAAAGACGAAAGAAGTGAGAGGTATAATCAGAGTAAAAATCCTTAAAATCTT
>JAVEUY010000078.1:0-9334 GCA_034005315.1 Ignavibacteriaceae bacterium
CCAATAAGTATCAGGAAACTTCAGAATAAAATTTAAAATTCCCCCATCAATCTGGTAAACATCTTTAAAACCCTGCTCTCTCATATAAGCTGATGCCTTTTCACATCTTATTCCGCCTGTGCAATATGTAACGATTGTTTTATCTTTATATTGATTTAACAACTCAACAACTTTAGGCCACTCTCTGAAATGTGTTATCTGCGGTGTAATAGCATTTTTAAATTTTCCGATTTTACTTTCATACCAGTTACGTGCATCAACAATTATAAAATCTTTTTTATCCTCATAAAATTTCAGTAATTGTTCCGGTGTAAGCTTCGGTGCAGTATGCTCTAAAGAAGTATTTATTAAGCCTGAATTAACAATCTCAGGCTTTACTCTTACATGCATTTTTGTAAATGCTATTTCATCAGTTGGAGTTTCTTTAAACCATATATCGGAAAAAATTGAAAACTTCCTCAAATAGTTTTTAAATCTTTCAATAAGTTCAAAATCTCCTGTAACTGCACCGTTAATTCCTTCATCAGCAAGATAAATTTTTCCTTTAATTCCGTTTTCAGTACACCAATCAAGATACTCTTTTGCTAATGCTGCCGGATTATCAACAGTTACATATTTATAAAAAGAAATTACTTTGTATTTATTCATTCGGATATTTTTTTGTAACCTTATTAATTGCTGTCAGATGTTTTAGTAACCGGTATTACAAATATAATATTTTATGAATTACAGAAAGGTGATATATTTTTTTGCAGCTTAAATTTTTATCAGTTTACTGATATTGGGAATGCTTTTTTATCTTTGGGTCATTTTCAAAATTAACATTCAGATCAAACGTTACTGAAAAAACTGATCCGATACTCTTTTCGCTTTCAACTTCAATTTCAGCTCTGTTTAACTCAACATATTTTTTTACTAATGCCAAACCTAATCCATTACCTTCAAACTCCCGTTTATAACCAACATCTTCCTGCGAAAATGGTGTAAATATTTTTTTAAGATATTCATCACTCATACCAATACCGCTATCCCTTATTTCTACTCTGATCTTGTTATCGTTTTCATTCCTTATAAATACTTCAACATAGCCTTTAAGAGTATATTTAATCGCATTATTGATAAGATTTTGAAATATCTGATTTACAGTATATCTGTCAGCAACAATAGATGAAGAATCTATAGAGTGAATAAACCTTAACTCAAGCCCTTTATCATCACTGAGAGATTTAAATTCATTCATCAACTTTTTAAGATCAACCAATAAATCAAACTTTTCAAAAGAAGGCTTGTAATTACCGCTTTGTACAGAAGACATATTTAATATCATATCTATAGTTCTATGCAGTCTTCTTCCGGCACTTTTAACAGAATCAAGAATAATTTTTGACTCTTCATCTTCACTTGAAATTTCATCGGCAAGTAAAGGTATAGAAGTTAAGATAACATTAAGAGGAGTTCTGATCTCGTGTGACGTCTGAGCCAGGAATGCTGATTTTAATCTGTCTGATTCTTCAGCTTTCTTCAACGCATCAACAAGCTCCTGTTGAACTCTTTTTATTTCGGTAATGTCTAAGAGCTGCATTACATAATGCTTAACTTTATTTTTTTCATCCAGAACAGAAACTAATTTTACTATAACATTAATTTCTTTTCCTTCCTTTTTTAAAAGAGTTTTTTCGGTATTGATATCCGCAATTGGTTTACCATTATACTCAAGTGAATCGTCATCAAATCCTTCAAGGTCATTTCTCTCAAATAAATACTTAACCGGAATTCCAATTATTTCATCACGTTCAAACCCAACAGTATTACAAAAGGATCTGTTAACACTTATAATTTTTCCTTCTGTCGAAATTATAACTATTCCGATAGGTGCATTCTGAAATACGAGTCTGAATTGTTCTTCACTTTTCTGTAGTAGGATTTCTGCTTTTTTCCGCTGATTGATTTCAAAATTTAACTCGGCAATTTTGTCTTTAAATACATCATGCAGTTTTTTATTCAGTGATTCAACCTCACCGCTTGATCTGTCAAGCTCGCCTAACAAGATATTAACACGGTCTTCAAGAACTCTCAACTCACTTTTTTTACTATTCTTTTTACCTCTGATGTCTGCCGAAATATTTGCTGAATCAAGAGCTTTAAATATTTTTGCTAAAGGACGGAAAGATATCGAGCTTAAGAAATAAGTGAAAACAATCCCCGCCATAAGAATTGACAAACTGAACAATGCAGTCAGCATCCGATTTTTTAACATTTGCTTCGCATCATCCTGGGATTCAAATCCAACATAAATTTTCCCGGAAACATTATCACCCTCAATAGAAAGTGCAACTCTATAAACTTTTTCATCCTGGGAAATACCCTCTTTTTGAGATTTGGAAAGCACGTAAAGATTATTTTCAGCAATATCCAGATTAATTGCATCTAATATTTCACCGCTGGGTTTCTCAATAACCAGATAAACTGCTCTATTTAAATCAAGTAAATTAGAAATGGCTGCTTTATCAGAAAATTTCTCATCAGTAAAAGCATTTGGACTTTGTCTGAAATAATTAACGAATACATCTGCTTTGTAGGCATATTTATCGTTTATCTGGTCTTCAAATTTATTAGTAAAATGAACAAAGATGAATACAGAAATTACAATAAAGAACAGTGCGAACTCAATTGTAAGTTTTAATTGCAATTTTTGAGATTTTGATCTCATTAACTCCTAATTGTCAATTTTTAAAAACTATTCTATTTGGTAGAATTACTAAGCCTTATAATTACAACAATTTAAGTGCCGTTTTATCTCTATTATAATATTAGAAATTTTGCTGTTTTCGGAACAGACTACTGTAATTATTTTGGGATTATGTCAAATTTTATACTGTGTTTTCAGGAAGTTGACTGATATCAAACAAAACAAGCCATCTTTTTCTATCATTATCAGGATTCTTATCAGTTTCATTTAAGAACAATTTAATAAGATAATTGCAAAATTATCATTTTAATTGGATATCAATTCCAACCGGGCAGTGATCAGACCCCATAACATCCGGCATTATGAAAGCATCTTTAATATTCTTTTTAAAGTTATTACTAACAAAAAAGTAATCAATCCGCCAGCCTACATTTCTATCACGTGCACGGGTTAACTGATCCCACCAGGTATAATTTTCAGGTTCATTATTAAATATTCTAAAAGTATCGTGATAACCACTGGCAATAAATTTATCCATCCATTCCCGTTCGATGGGAAGAAATCCGGATACTTTGGAATTTTCCTTTGGTCTTGCAATATCAATTTCCTTGTGGGCAGTATTTACATCTCCGCAGATAACAAGCTTTTTCCCTTTCTTAACCAGCTTATTAGCATAATCCAGAAATGCATCATAAAAATCCATTTTATATTTTAGTCGTTCCTGATTCTGCTTTCCGTTGGGAAAGTAAATGTTAAGAAGTACAAAGTCTTTGTAATAAGCTATAATAATTCTTCCTTCATCATCAAACTTTGGAATACCAAAACCGTTTTCAATCTTTATGGATTCCTGCTTTGAATAAATTGCAACTCCACTATAACCTTTTTTTATAGTTGAAGATGAGAAATAAGATTTATATCCATTGATATTTAATAACTCATCCATTAATTGTTCAGGTGCGGCTTTGGTTTCCTGCACACAAAGGATATCCGGGTCTTCTGTAAGCAGCCAATCAATAAAACCTTTTTTTTGTATTGCACGAATACCATTAACATTCCAGGAAAGAATACGCATAAGATTTTCCCTTTAGATTTTTTAATTAACTAAAAAAATATTCTCCATAACTGTGTAACAAAGAAAGTAACAATTAATCCTAGTATTATCGGAAGAAAAGTAGAGATTACTGTCCACTTAACACTTTTAGTTTCTTTATAAATAGTATAGATAGTTGTTGAACATGGATTATGTAGTAAACTGAAGAGCATCAGATTTATTCCGGTTAATAATGTCCATCCGCCAGCATGAAGTATTTTAGCAGTATCGGCAACTGAATCCAATTCAAACATTACTCCGCTACCTCCGCCCAGATTAGTTAAACCAAGATTTGCAACTGTCAGCATTAAAACTGTTGGTATCACTATTTCATTAGCAGGGATAGCAATTATATAAGCAAGAATAATAACGCCGTTTAGTCCAAAAATAAAAGCAGCGGGATTAACATAGTTAATAAAATGATCAGCAAGAGAAACTCCATCAATTGTAACATTAGCAACCAGCCAGATAACTATTCCTGCAGGCAATGCAAACACAACAGCTCTCCACAAAACAAAAATTGTTCTATCAATAAGAGAAGTATATAGTGTTTGTAACAATCTTGGCGGTCTATACGGCGGAAGCTCTAAACTAAAAGCAGATGCTTCTCCTTTTAAAAGAGTTTTTGATAATCCCCAGGAAACAACCAGGCTGAATGTAATTCCCAAAACAGCAATAAAAACAACGGCAGCCGCTGAAGCAATTCCCGCAAGATAAGCCGGAGCTGCTGCACCAATAAATATTGTAGCAATTAGTATTTGTGTTGGCCACCTTCCGTTACATAATGAAAAATTATTTGTAATAATTGCAATTAACCTTTCACGCGGAGAATCAATTACTCTTGTTGCAACAACACCTGCAGCATTACAGCCAAAGCCCATTGCCATTGTTAATGCCTGTCTTCCGTGTGCTCCGACTTTTTTATAAAGCGGATCCATATTAAATGCAACACGAGGTAAATATCCAAAGTCTTCCAATAAAGTGTAAACAGGAAAAAATATTGCCATAGGCGGAAGCATAACACTAACAACCCAAGCCAATGCAAGATATGCGCCATCAATCAATACCCCGCTTAACCACCATGGCATAAATGAATCCGTAAAATTTTTGAGTATCGGATGAATACTATCTATAAGGATTGAGGAAATAAAAGCAGAAGGATAATTTGCGCCGACTATTGTTACCCAAAAAACCAGAGCCAGAACTAAAAACATTATAGGAAATCCAAGATACTTTCCGGTTAATATTTTGTCTAAAGTTCTATCGAAGCTAAACGCCTGTTTTTTATCAGGATATTCCACAACTTTGTTGGCGATTGCAGTAGCATTTTCATAAATAGATTCCATCAGAGTATCGTGTAAATTTTCTCCGACTTCCCAACGCAAGTTATTTGCGGTTGCCAATATCAATTCTTTTTTAATATCAGTATTCATAAACAGTTTTTAATTAGTTTTCCGTTTCTGCAATTAATTTTTCCTTTTTTAAATTTCCAAGGTCGCCATTTCTAATTGCATCGATAATACTCTGATCTCCCTCAAGCAATCTTAATGCAACCCAGCGGAGATTTGGCAAACCGGGGAATTCTTTTTCAATTTCTCTGCTTAGCTTCTCAATAGAATCATTTAGCTCCGCTGAGTTACTTTTTATTCTATATGGTTTGCAAACATATTTACCTGAAGCAACTTCAAATATCATATTAAGCAGTTCGTTCATTCCTTCTCCCTGCCGCGCAGATGTAACAACAACCGGAATCCCAAGTTCTTTTGACAAAGTTCTATCATCGACTTTGATACTATTTCTTCTTGCTTCATCCATAAGATTAAGGCATAAAACTGCGCGATTGGTTATCTCTAATATCTGGAGCACAAGGTTTAAATTTCTTTCCAATCTTGTAGCATCAACTACAATTACAGTAACATCCGGCTGTCCGAATAAAATAAAATCACGTGCAACTTCTTCATCAGTGCTTGTAGATAAAAGTGAATATGTCCCGGGAAGATCAACAAGCTTAAACTTTTTGTTATTATACTCAAATCCGCCTTCAGCACGGGCAACAGTTTTACCGGGCCAGTTGCCTGTATGCTGTCTTAAACCTGTAAGATAATTAAACACAGTGCTTTTACCTGTATTCGGATTTCCTGCAAGCGCTACAACAAAATCAAAACTGCTCATATCAATTCCAAGTTTCTTCAAATTGCCCATATTATGCACCGGACAATTAGCACAATTATTCAATTCTAAACTGTTCATATTAACTAACCTTCTAAATAAATTCTATCAGATTGTTGTTTACGCAGCGCAACGGTTGTTCCTCTAACCCGATATGCAACCGGATCACCGGATACACTTTCAAGTTCGGCTTCTATTGTTGTTCCGGGAACAATACCAAGGTCCATCAATCTTCTTCTTTGCTGACCTCTTAAAGATTTTGCAATTCTAAGGATTGTTCCCTTTTCTCCAACTTTAAGAGAAGAGAGTGTTTTAAAATTTTCTCCGATTTGTTTTTCAAGCTTTATAATACCTACTGTTATGTTTTTTGCAATCAGTGGTGAAAGAACGCATTCTTCACCATTTGCAACAAATTTAATTCTCTTATCCGAAACAGTTATCATTCTGATTTGCATTCCGGTAAACAAACCTTCTGCAATGATTTGTGAATAAATCGCATAAGGCTCATCTTCGATGTGAATAATATTTGCAAACTCACCAACCTGCATTTCGGTAAGTAACTTACCTTTTTTAATCGGCAGCTCACCATTTGCTGAAGGAATCGGATCACCATGAGGATCGAAAACAGGATTACCAATCTGAGCTGCTAACTGATTTGCCTGTTCGGGAGTTAATGTATGCTCAATCTCCTCAGCTTTTATGTGCCATTCATTTTCTGAAACGCTTGTTTCATCAGCAAGATATTTTTCCCACAAACGATGAACACGAATAACACGCAATGCATAAGACCTTCCGTCGGGAGTTAAAACCAACTCATCCTTTATTGTATCTACTAATCCGAGTGATTCAAGTCTGAAAATAATATCAGTTGCATCATCAGCAGAGATTGAAAGATTACCTGCTACGCCATTTAAATTACAAACAACCTGATTATACTCACAGTTATATAAATACTTTAGTGCATCTTCTATCAATATCTTTTTACCGGCATTTTTTGATCGTTTAACTTTTGCAATTATTCCTTTGCCAGGATAGAACAACAAAACAAGGATTATAATTATTGTTATGCCGATTATTAAAAGTATTATTGGTTCATTCATGTCTTTGCCTATTTGATCTTTTCTACAAAAATATTTGAAGCAACTTTTTTGCTTAGATTGACATCCTTGCCATTAACCTTAATTAAGACCGAACCGTCAAATTCCAGCTTATCTTTTATTTTAATCTCTTTGCCAAGGTTGATACCGATTTTAGTTATATATGCTAACATATTTTTCACATCGTCATTTACACGAACAACTTTTGCCGAGCAGTTGATATCCACTTCCGTTACCGCAATAACTGATTTTGAATTTTTAATTTTTCCTTTCTTATCAGGTATTGGATAGCCATGCGGATCAACTTCAGGATAATCTAAAAATTCTTCAAGCAAGTTGATTAACTCATCAGATGAAGAGTGCTCAAGCTTTTCAGCTTCTTCATGAATCTTATCCCAGCTCATACCAAGTGTTTTATACAAGAATACTTCCCATATCCGGTGACGGCGTAAAATGTTTTTTGCATAAGATTCACCATCATTCGTAAGCTTAATGCTTTTATATTTTTTATAATCAATAAAACCATCACGCGAAAGTTTTCTTAACATATCTGTAACTGCTGCATTAGATATTTCTAACTTTTCAGCCAGCAGATTTGGTTTTATTTCTCCGGCATCATCAAGGTTTCTGTAAATTGCTGTCAGATAGTCTTCCTGCGATACATTATCCATTTAAGTTCTTCTAATTATTATTTTAAGTGCGCTTAAATTTATAAAACAATAAAATAAAATGCAAAACCTAAAAGCGGCACATTTAATAGAACTCAGATGGAGCAGATTTGGCAGATTTACGCAGATATATGAAGATTTTCTTCCAGAGATTTGTGTTTTGTGAACTTTGTGATTAAGCTTTCTTAAAAAGCAAACAGTTTTACTACAACTGTGTTAAAAACTATGACTCAATTCCTTTCCGGGCAACAACACCATCCTGATAGTAATGTTTTATTTCTTTCATTTCAGTTACAAGATCAGCAGCTTCGATTATATTATCCGGACAGTATCTTCCTGTAAGTATCAGTTCAATATTGCCTGGTTTCATTTTCATAAAGGTTAAAACTTCTTCATCATTGAACAATCCGAAATGAATTGAAACCAGAATTTCATCAAGAATAATTAAGTCAAACTTATGACTTAACATTTTTGCTTTTGCTTTTTCTAATCCTCGTCTTGCTTTATCTTTCTCTACAACATTCGGCAGTTCTTTTCTATAAACAAAATCATCGCCTGCAAATTGTTCAATTGTTATCCATTCGCTTAAAAGTTTTAAACTCTCTAATTCGTTGTATGGATATTCTTTCATAAACTGAGCTATGTACGTTTTAAGTCCATATCCAGCGGCTCTTATTGCCTGCCCGATTGCAGCAGTAGATTTACCTTTTCCATCGCCGGTATAGATTTGGATAAAACCTTTTTCAAGTTTGTTCATAATAGTTCCGTAAGTTTTCCAGGTAAGTTAATTTACTAAAAAGAATTTAGTGTAAATGTTTTTCCTATATCATCAATTGCAAGTTTGATTTTATAATTTGAGACTGAATCGTTTAGCCAGGCTAAAGGCTCATCAATTGGTTCCATACCTTGTTTAAATGTTTTTGTATGTATCGGAATAAAATACTTTGCACCAATATGTTCATCAGCCATAATTAAAGCTTCCTCAGGATTACAATGATTTCTTTTCCATGGATTATATGCCCCGATCGGCATAATCACTATATCAATATTTTCTTCTTTCAATGGTTTAAATAATTCGTGATAAGCAGTATCGCCTCCGAATAAAATTTTCTTTCCGCTCTTTTCAATTATGACAGCGTTATAACTTCTTCCATCCTGCATATAACCATTTGAGCGGTCTTTTTCCCATGGATAACGCCAGCCAAAATGTTTTACTTCGTTAGCTTTAAATTTTATTCCCTGCAGTTCTGTTTCTTCATTCCAATCAATTTCCTGCAATGATTTCCATTTAAGTTCTGCTATTACATCTGCGGTATTGTATGCAGTAATACAATCAATCTCATCAGGATATCTGCTGCTTAATGTATTAAGAGAATCATAATCCATGTGATCCATATGAGCATGTGAAAGAAGAATTATATCCGGTTTGGGAATCTCATCAATCGTTAAAGCCGGATGAGTAAATCTGCTTGGACCAAATGTCATTCCGAAAATGCTAACACCAATTCTCTCATAAAAAACAGGATCAGTTAGAATCAAAGTTCCAAAGAAATTAATTAAAACAGTTGAGTGACCAATCCATGCAATATTTATTTCATTATCCTTCCACAAAGCCGGGTCC
>JAVEUY010000079.1:0-9282 GCA_034005315.1 Ignavibacteriaceae bacterium
ATGTCCTGCAACTTCTGATCTTATTTTAATCAATGCAGCAGAATCTGTTGTTTTAAGATGCGGATATCCAAGACGTGTAATAAAATATGTTTCTTTTTCATCCAGCTCAAACTCAAAGTTTAATGAAGTAATAAGTGCTAAAGATTCTTCTATTGAAATTTTTCTATGTCTTTGTTTTCTTACAAGCTCGCTTAGTACATTTTTAAATCTTTTAGAAGAAGAATAAAAAACGGTTTCTAAGAAAAATCTTGCTCTTACTGCCGGATAATTTTCTTCAAGATCAAATAAGTGGTAAGTATCGTAAAGCTCATATATCATTTCTGCCTGTGCAGAAAGTGACGCGTCTTTGTTAAGTTCAAACCACCTGTGGAATCTTTTAACTGCAAAGTAAAGCTGCTTTGGAAGGTATCCATGCTCTTTAATATTATTTATTAATAATTGAATCCTGTATATGATATTATCTTTCATTTCAATATCAGATTTCTCAACTTCTTTACGGAATTTATTTATCAGATTAACTCCGTCATCAACACCAAGCGTTTCTATAACGCCGGAGAAAATAGCATTCCAGACAGAAGCTTTTTTTATTAATGGATATTTTTCTTCTGCAGGTTTTACAAATTTTTCATAGAAGTTTATTATAAAAGAAAGTAATGATTCTGATTTTCTTCTATGCGAAAAGGAAGTAACTATACATTTGGTCTGATAATCATGCTGGGAAACAACAACTGTATCGGTACTGATTTCGGCAAGTTCTGTTTTCATTTCGGAAAGCTTCCAGAATTTTACATAAGCGGCAGAAGCATTCCATACAAAAAACTTCCAGAGGTTTCTTAGTTTTTCATTAGTCAGTTCATCGTTTCTTTTAGATTCGCGCCGTATAAATCTCTCAATTGATTCATCGCCAACAAACTCTTCAGTCCATAAATTAAAGTCTTCCCAAAGTCCGCCGTACTTGGCAGCTATTTTTTCTTCGATAATATCAGTGCCGGCAATAACCTTCCACTTACCTTCTTCTTCAATATCTTCAGGTTTATCAGTATGATTAAGATGAATTGCAATATCAAATCCTCCCAGAAAGCGTGTTTGAATAGTTACACGAAATACAGATCTTCTTTCTGTTTCCGAAAATTTACTTATCCAGATACCTGAAGGTAAAATATTATTTAAAGATATCAGCACACCGTTTGAAATAAGAAAAACAGCTTCTCTTATAATCTGTCTTTCAGAAAGTGCTTTGGTTAAAACGGCTTTATCTCTGTCAGAAATTGTTTCGTCAAATATTAAAACATCAGACCACCTGTATTCTTCGCCGGTTTCAGGATCAATAGAAACCTTTGGCACTTCACCAAGCCAGTTTGTAAACAGACGTCGTAATTCAAGCCGTGATTTTTGTGCAAGCTGCCGCAATTCCTTTATCGGACCGTATAGTTCAAATTGTAAAATGAATCTTCTTATACCTTCATAACTTGCAGGATGATTTGCGCCATAACTTACAAGAAGATTAAACAGATTTGGCACAGATGTTTTGCTGAGAAGTGTTTTAGAGCTGATAGTTGTAATTAGTTCTTCCAAAACTGATTCTATTTCTTTAAGATTTTCATCTCCCCTGCTAATGCTGTCAATCGTGTTTATTATTTCACTGTTCAGAAAATTATTATCAGAACAGACATAAAGCTTTAATAACTTTTTAAAATTTTTTTTTTTAAGTGTCTGCAGCGCTGCAAGAAATATCTTTCTTCTTGCATCAGTCTTTTGAATGATATCCGGTCTGAAAACAATTTCAACAACTAACTTATAATGCGTGGAGTTTACATCTTTAAGAATATCAGAAAAATATTCAATTGATTTATCAACATCATTATTATCATTTGACTGAAGCATAACGGTTGCAAAATGAAGTCCTGGTATTGATACTTCTTTTGCTTCAATCATTTCATTTAGGTTTATTCTTTCTTCGTCGCCAGCATTTACTGCTGAGATTCGTTCAATAAATTCAAGTTCTTTTTGCGCATCTAATTTTCTGAACCATAGGAATATTCCCAAACCGGCAAACTCAACCACGCCTGTATTTCCAAGCCAATAAAACGGGTTTGTAAAAATATCCTGCAGATCTATCTGCTTTGTTTTTATAAGATATGAATAGTTACCGATCTGAAATATTTTTTTTTCTTCATCAATTATTTTTATAGTAAGTGATGAGCCGAGTTTTGGGATTGATAATACGTTTGCGTCAATGGAAATATCTCGACTAAGTGCACCCTTTTCTCTTAAAAACCAATTCGGAACTTTAATCTCATATTTTCCAAACCCAAGTGCCAGATGATCCTTTTCATACATCGATTGGATAACATCGGCAAAATTCTTTTCTATTATTCTTCTTTTATAAGTTGCTTTTGGTGTAAGCTCATTATGTGCATTATCAAATGGTCTGCTTATAATTCTGAAGTCAACTATTCTTTCAAATGGTGCAAGAAAATTATTTACAGATACGATAACATTTGAAAAATATTCCTGTCTTTGGTGTTCATCCATATTTATTAAGGGAGAGTTTGCAGACTCAATATCAGGGAAGATTAATACAGTATTAAAAGGACGATGATCACCGGCAAGAAAAACCTGTTTTACAAATTCAAAATCTCTGAAAAGATTTTCAATTTTCTGAGGCGCTATAGTTTCGCCTTTAATGTTCTTATAAATTTCTTTTTTACGATCAATAATTTCGATGAATCCATCATTATCCATTCTCATTATATCGCCTGTTGGCAGCCATCCATCACTATCAAACATCTCTTCCTTTTTCTGACCGAAATAATTTATCATAACGTAAGGACCGCTTATAAGTATCTCGCCATCTTCACCAAGTTTTATCTCAATTCCCGGCAATGCTTTGCCAAGTGAATTTTCACGATACTGAAAAGGAGGAGTCATAGTTATTCCGCCGGTTGCCTCGGTCATTCCGAAACCGCTCATTAATTCAACACCATAACGCTGAAAAAATCTGAAAACATCAGGCGGTAAAAATCCTGCTGCTGAAAGTCCCCATTTTAAATTTCCGCCGGTTGCATCAACAACAACCGATTTAATTTTTTCATCTTCATCTGTTTCAACATCTGTGCGGGCAGTAATAAACTCGTATAGCTGAATCCATTTTTTAGGTATTGAAATAAAAATACTCGGTTTAACAAAACGCATATTATCAATCATTGTTTCAACCGATGGATTTTCCATAAAGCAATATTCTGCTCCCCAGAAAATTGAACCGACCATTTCAAGCCATCTTCCAAACGTGTGATACAACGGAAGAAAAGCAAGATAACGGTCTTTATCGCTTATACCAGGGATTGCCATTGCACGGCAGAATCTTTTGTAAACAATATTCATATGCGAAAACATTATTCCTTTTGGTTCGCCGGTTGTGCCAGATGTGTACATTATTGTTGCAAGTGAATCAGGCTTTATGTTTGCGTCATTTAATTTGTTCTGATGAAGTGAGAGCGCTTTAAACTCTTCAAAACTGATAACCCAATCTTCCGCTGCATTGCCTTTAATCAGAATAACTGTTTTAAGATAAGGTGTTTCATTTTTTATTGACCTTATTTTTGCAAGCTGCTTTTCATCATCAGCAAAAAGTACCGGTGCTTTGGTTTGGTTAAGTATAAACTGAATATGCTCTGATACAGAGTTTGCCGGAATCATTACGTTTACAATTCCGCTTGTTAAACATGCAATATCAAGCATTGCCATTTCAAGACTGTTTTCAAGAAGAAAAGCTGTAAACTTATTTTCATCTTCAATTTCAAAGAGAAGTTTTTTGATTGATAAGCTGTATTCAGAGACAATCTCTGATGTTTTCTGCCATGAATAATCAATGGTATGTCTGTCCTTGATTATTCTGAAAAGATTTTTCTTTTTATACTGTTCAACTCTTTGATTGAACAACACATTAAAAGTATAGCTGCTTTTATCTATCAGCGATTTGATAAGATTATCCCATCTTCTCTCATCATATATCTTCTGCAGAAAAGATGAGTAACGAAAAAGGTTCAGATAACTGTTAATTATTGAAGAGATTTTATCATCCGGAGCAACAATATCTGAAGCGAGATAACTGCCAAAATCAAAAAACAGATCTTTATCCATATTGTTCATAAAATCATCTGATATTCCGCCTGCAATTAAACCGTTCAGAATACTTTGCCATATTTCTGAAATATCCGGCTGACTGAGATTGTTATTCTTAACTAAAGTGCTCAGCTCAATCAAAAGATTATTTACAAGATCGTCAATTTCGTGCTGCTCAAGCGAAGCTTTTCCGCCAAGCAGTTTTTCGTTTAATTCTTTTATTGATGATAAAGACAGGTTCATAATATTAAACTCTTTTATAAGAGAATGAAAAATTTCTTTAGGAATATAATAAAAAACAGATCAGAAAATTTAAACCTGCAAAGAGTATGATTTTTGAAGTAACAAACCCAATTCCTTAAAGGAATCGGGTTTGTAGTGTGATAAATCAATCAGGATTATATTCCTGCAACTTCTTCAAGCATTGCGGTTGTAACAGATTTTGGTCTTTCAATCGGATAGCCCAACCCGCGGTCCCAGATAATATTTGCAACAACACCAAAGGCTCTTCCAACAGCAAAAAGTACTGTGTAGAAATCATATTCTTTTAATCCATAATACCATTGAATAACACCTGATTGTGCATCAACATTTGGCCAGGGATTTTTTGCCTTCCCTTGTTCTAATAAAATAGGAGGAACAACTTTGAAGAGAAGATCAACATATTTAAACAAAGGGTCATCAGGTAAATGTTTTAAACAGAATTCTCTTTGAGCCTGATAACGCGGATCTGTTTTTCTTAGCACTGCGTGTCCAAATCCAGGCACTACCTGTCCGCTTTGTAATGTATCCCAAACAAATTTTTTCATCTCTTCTTCAGTTGGAATTTTGCCGCCCATTTTTTCATAAACACCATGCAGCCAGTTTAATACTTCCTGATTTGCAAGTCCATGTAATGGTCCTGCAAGTCCGTTTGTCATTGCAGAAATTGAATAGAAAAGATCAGAAAGTGCGCTTGCAACAAGATGCCCTGTGTGCGCACTTACATTTCCGCTTTCATGATCGCTGTGCAGAATAAAATACATTCTTGCAACATCATCATAAGGTTTTGCAATTCCCATCATATGTGCAAAGTCACCGCCTAAATCAAGTTTAGGATCAGAAGCAATAATGTTTCCGTTTTTATATTTTAATCTGTAAATAAAAGCGGCAATACCCGGAAGTTTTGCAAGAAGATTTAATCCGTCTTCGTAAGTCGGTGCCCAATAATCATTCTTTTTAAGCTTACCTGAATTATATTCTTTTACAAATTCTGATTCGCGCTGCATAGCAAGAATAGCAGTTGAGAACATAACCATCGGATGAGAATCTGCCGGCATTGCTCTTAGTATATCAAAAACATACCCGGGCACTGAAGATCTTTTCTTAAACTCTGCAGCAACTTCTTCAACATCTTCTTTAGACGGGATATCACCAGTTAATAAGAAAAAGAAAAATCCTTCTACATAAGGCATTTCACCGCCGGGAACTTTGGGCAGTTTTTCCAGCACTTCGGGAATTGTAAATCCGCGAAAACGAATTCCTTCAAACGGATCGAGATAAGAAATATCCGTTACAAGGCATTTGATATCTCTGGCACCGCCAATTGCTTGTTCAATTGTTATCTCCTGTAATTTAGTGTTTCCGAATTCTTTAAGAAGACGGGTAGTGCGCGGCCGCCAGGCTTCTATTTTATCCTGAACTTGTTTTTTTAGGTGAGACATGTTCTCCTCCTGATATAAAAATTGTTGAAAGAAAATTTTTATTTCCTAACTAGCAAGGAAATTGAATTATTTTAATTTTAATATACAAAGAAAAATCAATTGTTGCGCAGAGCAACTAAAATATTTTTAACTCTTTACCGATTTCAGCTATCTGAACTCTGATGTTTTTATTTCTTTTGAGAACTGATGAGCCTATCCAATCAATTGCTTCATCATCACCGTGAGTTAAAATTACATTCTCGGGTTTTAGTTTATCAACAATCTCTAACAGATATTCTCTTCTTGCGTGAGCAGAAAATTTAAAGTTTTTTATTTCACATTTTATTTCGGTTAACTCATCATAATCATTTAACTGAATCTTATCCCCGCGTTCTGAGTTTGCAATTATATAACCAGGACTTTCAGGATCCATATATCCAACAGTGAATATTGCTGAATCCTTTTGTTTCAAAAACCTTTTAGCAAAATTGTATGATGCAGTATTCTTTATCATCATTCCGCTTGATGCAAGCACAATACAAGGATGTGAAAAAAATTCATCAGCACCTGCAACTTCATAATAATCTTTTTGCGGAATTGAATTAAGCTCAGATTCTTTATCAATCCTGTCAACAACATATCTGTTATAATCATAAACTCGATTAATTTTCGTTCCGATGCCTCCGGTGTAGATATCAACCGTTGTTAATTTTCTTTTAAGCATTAACTGCCAGACTGTTGCCAGCATTTCCTGCATCTTGCCTAAAGAAAAAACAGGAATTAATACAGAGCCGCCGTTGTTTAAAATCTTATTCGCTTCTTTTGCAAATCTTAAAGATTCAGCCTGCCAGTTTAAAAGTAAATCTGAGTCAGTTGCGCCATAGGTTGTTTCAAGAATCAAGGTGTCAATTTTAACAGCAGGCAGTTTCGCTTTTTGCTGAATAGTTTGATCAGTAAGGTTAATATCTCCGGTATAAAATATTTTGCGGCTGCTATTCTCTAACAAAATTCCGGCTGATCCTAAAATATGTCCTGCATCATAAAAAGTAATATCAACTTTAGAATCTTTTAGCTGATGATATGAATTCAGCTCAAACTTATTTTCATATTCTTTATACTCAATCATTTTAATAAGAAGATCAACTTCATCGTGTGAATAAAATTCAAACGATTCATCATTAATTTCTTTTTTAAGTATTGATATTGAATTGTGCAATGTAAGTTCTGCAATCGCTCTTGTCTGCGGAGTTGTTATAATTTTTACATAAGGAAATTTCTTTATAAGAAATGGAAGCGAACCGATGTGATCCTGATGTGCGTGAGAGATTAAGCAGGAATCAATCGGTTTATCGTTAAGTAAATCAAATTTGGGAAGTGATTCCAATCCTGTTTTTTGAGGATGAATACCGCAGTCAAGAATAATTCCGTTGCCGTTAAAATTTAAATAGAAACTGTTTGCACCTATTTCACTTCCGCCGCCAATCGGAAGAAACGAAATCATTTGTTTTCTTCTCTCATTTCGTTTTCAATGTTATCAAGATCAACTTCGTTTAAAGTAACTTTTTCGGGTATTGTAAACTTATCTTTTGGAACGGAACCTTCGTTGATTCTGGTTGCAGTTACATTTATTTCCAATCCTCTTGAGTTTGTTTCAGATTTTAATGTAATCCATTTCCATATCCATAGTTTGGTGCCGGTGTTTCGCATTTCATAAACATCGCATTCTTTTCCAAGAAAACTATCTTTACCGATTTTATTTGCGCCCATACTTAAAAGCATCTGTTCACCGAACTCATTAAATCCTTTCTGTCCTTTTAATTCATCCATCGATTTTAAAATGGGATTCCTGGTTTTTGTTCCGCTGTTCTGATCTATGTTTATCATATACTGAAAATCACCGTCAATAATATTAACAATGTTAATTGGTTTGCTAAATCCGCTGACAGTTAAAACAGATCGTGTGTATTCTGCCTGTCTCAATCCCCATTTATCAAAGTAAAGAGTTTTAGTGCCTTCCTGTGAACCGGTTATTATATATTCTACAACTGCGGATTTAATGCCGTATCTTTTCTGTGTATCGGAAGAGGCGTCTTTGTTGGAAATATCGGAATCATCTTTACCGGAATCTCCGCAGCTAAGGATTAAAAGTGATAGTATGATTGAGAAAGTAAATAATAATATTTTTTTCATTGCCGCATTCTTTATAATTATTTTCGGATTGAAAATAGTAAAACCAAAGCCTTACTTCAATCAAAATACATATATAATAAAAATTTCTTTTGACAGAAATGTCGGGGAAATATGGATTATAAGTCTTGCTGCAGAGAATTTTTTAGGAGAGATAATTCATTAACTACAAATTGACGAGTCTCGTTTAGACATACAGTAAATCCTGTTTGATTATTTCAAACATTTTTGGTTTAATTGCTTTGGGTGTAACAAGATCAACTTTTAAACCAAGAATACTTTCAAGCTCATCTGCAAGTATGACAAACTCTAAACCGATTGGTTTTTCAAATTCAACAAGGATGTCCACATCGCTGCCGGCAGTTGCTTCGTTTCTGGTAATTGACCCAAATAATGCTATGCTTTTAAGATTGTATTTCTTCACAAGATATAACTTATTCTTTTGGATTAGTGATTTAATTTCTTCGATGCTTTTCATTTATAATCTCTATTCATAAGTTAAAAATACTAAAAATCCTCAATAGAAATGTCTATTAATCCTTTATTGCCCAAATGACATCTGCTAAAGTTGGTTTTTCTTTTTCTAAACTAAATTTCAAAAGAAAATTCGGATTGAATCCCAACATATATTTTACGAGTAACCTCAACCTTCAGGTTGAGGTTGGAGTTAATTTCAAATATTATATTTGTTTCTTTTGAAAAATAAAAATGTACTCGTGTTTAAATACATAAAATCCGCCTGCAAGCGCACGATAACGCCAAAGTTCTTTTTGATTTCGTTTTGCAGTTGTTTCATCAAAGTTTTTTACGATTGTGGATTTTAAAATCATTCCGCGTTTAATAAATTCCTGCATTATATAAAATCCTAAAGGAATCCATTCGCCATCAGAATATTTATCCCCAATAACAACCGCTGCAAATCTTTTTTTTTCGAGATAAGGAAGACAACTATCTAAAACTTTTCCAAAGCTACTCAAAAAATCGTTTAGAGATTTTGCATTAGAAAGATCAGATTTATTTTTACTGAACTTTATAATATCCCAGTAAGGCGGATGATAAATCTGGAATTGAAATGATTTTATTCCTGACTCGTTTAAATATTTATTGAAATTGATTTCTGAGCTGTCTGTATTTATAAACTTAAGTTTAACTGAATGAGGATTCTTTTCCTTTGATATTGTTTTTTTTGTTTGGTCTAAAACTTTTTTAGATAACTCAACGCCAACAGCATTTCTACCAAGTCTTTGAGCTTCAATCAAAGTTGTTCCACTTCCAAGAAACGGATCTA
>JAVEUY010000080.1:0-9268 GCA_034005315.1 Ignavibacteriaceae bacterium
TGCACCTGAGCAGGAATCAAAACATAATCTGATATTGATAACGAATTAAAAACAAGATTGCCCATATTCGGCGGACTGTCAAAAAAAACAAAATCATATTCAGAATTAAAGTAACTCCTTTGCAATAGCTGCTTATCATCTTCATCACTTGCTATTTCCTGATAAAAATCTGATAAAAGTCTTTCAGACGGAATAACATCAAGGTTCTCTGAATATTTCTTAGTATAATTTTTCAGGTTTTCACTTTTATCGATAATAAAATCACAGATTGTTGGAAACTTATTTTTAGTTTTATCAAATCCTAAATGAATTGATGCGGATGCAGCAGAATCCAGATCAACAAGCAGAACTTTTTTCTTTAGCAAAGAAATACAATATGCAAGATTGACTGCACTTGTAGTCTTCCCTACTCCGCCTTTATTATTTAAGATTACAATTAGTTTCATTTCTTAATAAAATATTTATTACCAGCTTTTTCAATCTGATTATTATCAATCATTTTCTTAAGCAGTTGTCTTAATTCAACTTTATCAATACCGATTTTTTCAGACAATAAATCAATAGTAAGACCTTGTGAGCTTTTTATTAAGCTTAGTATATCTTCTTCAGGATTCGTTTTCTTACTTACAGTCTTTTTTCTTTTTACATTCTTTTTACGTCTCTCTTTTTTATCAGGCTTTTCTATCACCTTATCAGAGATAAAAAAGTTCACAAGATGATTAGTATCTTCAAATGGTCTTGCTATAACATTAGATGATATTAATTCTCCTGTTCTCATAGCTGCATCCTTACCTGCATCAACTGCAGCTATACATGATGCCAAATCTCCTTTGACTACAACTGTTACCAATGCTCCGCCGATTCTAAAATGATTAAGCAGTTTTACTTTTGCAGCTTTAACCATTGCATCAGATGCTTCAATAGCACCGATAAAAGATTTGGTTTCTACAAAGCCTAAAGAATCTCCAAAAATATTTTCAGTTACATCAGCCATTTAAACAGAAATTATTTTACATGTAACTTATAGCGAATCGGATAATCAGCTACTTCAAGCACTGCTTCCTGAAATGCATCACAAGCTGCTTTACAAGCTGCCTGAGTTCCTGTCAATAGTCCGCCCGAATAATTTGTTTCAGATGGCGGTGCAAACCATGATTTTATTTCAACATTAGCTTTTTTCAGTGCAAGATCTAAAGCATAGTTAGCTTCTAACGGCGGTGCAATTAAATAAGCTAACGACTCACCTGGATTTATACCTGCAACTTTTGATAAATAAGTTCCCGTTCTGGAAATAAGATGCGGAAAGAATGTAATTGTATTGTCTTCGTTTGCAGAATACCAGATTGCTTCGTTCTTGATGTATTGAATTGCTGCGTTTAATCCTGCTTCTACTTCACCGGGAGTAGGACCTGACAGCATTGCAATTATTTCACCTGAAAGTTTACCTGAAGCATGTGCTGAACCCGCATAAAACGACTTTGCATAAATCACTTCAACATCTGCCATTTTTGTTGCTTCATCTATTGCAACATAACAAGCATCATCTATGTCACAAGTAAGAAGACCCAAGCTGCGATGTCCCTGCGGCATATTTACTTGTGCTGCCAATCCTGCATCAACTGAGGAAATAAGTCTTACAGCCAAAACATTTGCTATAATTTGATCTAATTTTGCCATTGCTCTTCCTGCTTTCTTATGAGTTATTTGATAATTTAATTCCACTTGCCTTTTTGGCTAACATCTTCTTTACAATATCTACAATAACAGCAGATGCTTCAACCGGCGGTGTTCCTTGTTTATGAATATTGGATATAACTGTTCTGTCGGATTCAACAGTTGTAGCAACAGATGGTTTGTAAATCATATACGAACTCATACTTTCAGATTGACCGAGACCAGGTCTTTCACCAATCAAAAGAACTATTACATCTGTATCCAGCAGTTCGCCAATTTCATCTTCAACTTTTACTCTTCCATACTTAACAAAGAACGGTGTACCAACATTTATTCCTGCAGATTCAAAACCTTTTAATAGCGGAGGTAAAATTTCATCATAGTTTATTGTAAGTGCATCTGTGCTCAAACCATCTGATAAAACAATCTGCACCTGCGGACTTTTCTTACATTTTTCTTTAATAGTCTGAATAGCTTCTTCACTAAGTCTTCTTCCTAAATCCGGTCTGGTTAAGTATTCGTCTTTATCCTGAACCTTTGTTTGAACCATAAACAAACCGGTTTTCTTAACCCATTCTTCAGGAACTTCTTTAAAAACTGTATCGCGTGAAAGTGAGTGATCAGCAAGAAATCTTAACAAAGTATTTGTACGTGGACGAGGACCTGCGTGCCCGACACATACTCTTGAATTTGTTGATTTTCTGATTTCCTTTACTACTTCTGAATTTTTTGCATGATCAAGACCAATCCATACTTTAAATTCATCACCTGCTAAATCAGGTAAAGGCTGACCCGGACTACAGGCAGCAGCAGTTGTACTTAACGGTTCTGTATTTACTGTCTGTTTTAATACTGAGCTGTCTTTCTTAATTTCTTTAAGAACAGCTTCAACTAATTGTTCAATTTGTTTATTATCCATCTTTTACATCCTTTCTTATGAAAAAATCGATGGATCACCGGCAAGCGCGGTTATTTTTCCATCAGCCATTAATCCCATTTTCTCCATCCACTTTTCGAACTCCGGACAAGGACGAAGATTAAGCAATTGTCTTACAGCAGCAGCATCATGAAAACTTGTTGTTTGATAGTTAAGCATTATATCATCGCCCATCGGAACACCCATTACAAAGTTGCAGCCTGCTGCAACCAGTAAAACTGTTAAATTTTCGATTGTGTTTTGATCTGCGTTTGCATGATTTGTATAGCAGGCATCAGCACCCATCGGTATCCCGGTTAGTTTACCCATAAAATGATCTTCCAATCCTGCACGTGTTATCTGACGACCATCATACAAATATTCAGGACCAATAAAACCAACTACAGTATTAACCATAAATGGTTTATATCTTTTTGCCAATCCATAACATCTTGCTTCCAATGTAACCTGATCAGCACCAAAATGTGCATCTGCTGAAAGTTCAGCGCCCTGACCGGTTTCAAAGTACATCATATTAGGACCAGCAATTTTGCAGTAGTGCTTTCCTATTTCATAAGCTTCATCAAGCATTGCAACAGAAATACCAAATTCATTGTTACCCTTTTCTGAGCCTGCAATACTTTGGAATATCAGTCCTGCGGGTGCTCCGTCTTTTATTGCTTTCATTTGATTGCTTACGTGTGCAAGAATACAGTTCTGTGTTGGTATCTGATACTTCTGAATAATTTCATCGGTTGCAATTAATAATTTTTTTATGTTTTCAGGAGAATCAATAACCGGGTTAATACCAATCACAACATCACCAGAACCATAAGCAAGACCTTCAAATATCTCAGCTCTTATACTCTTTACATCATCACGCGGATCATTTGGCTGTAACCTTTGTCCAAATGTACCTGGTAATCCAACAGTTGAATTTGCTTTTGCTACAACTCTGATTTTTTTGCCGGCATATATTAAATCTAAATTCGACATTAACTTAGCAGTACCAGCCACCATTTCTGATGTTAAGCCTCTTCTAAGTTTTTCAATATCTTCGTGGGTTGTCGAATCAGCAAGTATATACTCACGAAGTTCTCCTACAGACCAGTTTTTAATCTGTGAATAGAATGTTTCATTAACTGAATCCTGAATAACCCTGGTTACTTCATCTTTTTCATAAGGGACAACAGGATTATTTCTTAAATCAGCCAATGTTAAATTACTCAGGACATATTTTGCAGCAACTCTTTCCTGAGATGTTTCAGCTGCAACACCGGCTAACACATCCCCCGAACGCTGTTCGTTGGCTTTAGCCAGTACATCTTTTACATCCTTAAAAGTATAAGTTTTTCCGAACAATTGAGTACTTAATCTCATTGTTTATACCTCTTATTTTATGGAAACGCTAGTGACTTAATCGTTAAGGGAACTATCTCACCTCCAAAATAACTTTTACCGATATCTATATAGTCTCCTTCATAAGAAACTACTTCATCTATAATTGCCAGTTGATGAGATTTCAAAGATGATGAAAGCTCCATCCCCAGCACCTTGCCAATATCATTAAAAGTTAAAATTATAACCGGTGAATTGTCTTCTTTCCGATGTTTATTAAAAACAGTAATTAATTCCTCAGCACATTTCTGAACTGCTTTATAAGTAACAGGAATATCTTTAGGAAGATAAATTGCATATTCATCATCAGATAAACTTATATCCATTGTTTTTGCTGCTTCCTCAATTCCATAGGACAATGATGAATTTGTATCGTTCCAATCGAAGTGAGGATGAAGCACAGGAAGATTCCGCAAAGGTAAATTTTCTGCGGTTAACCATATTGTACTTCCGCTTAATGATAAAGTATATGCACCTGCTCCAATAACTGTTGCTCTTATAGTTTGATTAGGTTCAATTACATTATATTTTTTTAACTTATTATTTTTCATTAAAGCTTCTGCCAGTAATACACCGATATCCGAAAACTGAAATTTATCCTTTACCATCTCATCAAGTTTGTAGTAACACTCGCCAACACCGCCGGAAAGAAATACAGCACTAAAATTATATTGCTGTTTAAATGGATTTGTCTGCAGCAGTTCGGCGGTTAAAGGAGATACATTATTTCCTTCAATACATTCAATTATCAAATCTGCCATTACATCGCATACTGATTTAATGTCTTTTAGTGAAAGTGAATTATAATCTTCCCTGAAATTCGGAATAATATTTTTTAATATCTTTTTTGCCGGTTCGGTTATCTTCGTAACCTTGCCGCTGCTATCTGTTTGAATTAATCTGCCGCCAACATTTAAGCAGCAAGTCTCTATAACTCTGCCATTTCTAAAAACTGCATAATTAGAAGTTCCTCCGCCGATATCAATATTCAAAACAGTTGCTGTGTGTCTTTCAGAATAAACTGAACTTCCGGATCCGCGCCCTGCAATTACTGATTCGAAATGAGGACCGGCAGTAGCAACAACAAAATCACCTAAATCACCAGCCAGTTTCATCAGTGTTGTTTTGGCATTTTTAGCTTTTGAAGTTTCACCGGTAATTATAATTGCTCCGGTTTCAATTTCTTTCAATCCAAAACCAGCTTTTTTGTATTCATCCAATACCATATCCCATAAACTATTATGATCAATCGTACCATCAGAATTAAACGGAGTAAATAAAATTTTACCCGTATAAAGAATTTTTCTATCAACAAATTCAAAGTGTGGGACTTGAGTGGGTGCTGCAATATTTCTCAGCACCAGAGACGAGAATATAACTTGAGTAGTAGTAGTACCAACATCAATCCCCACACTATTTATAACCTTGCTGTTCAAATTTTCATGTATATTTAAGAAAAAAGCAGGGAGCAAATCTCTCCCTGCTTCAAAAAATAATTACTTCAATAGTTCAGGCTGAGTTTTGCCTAGAATAATAGACTCAGAACTTTTGCGGAATACACCTGTATTTTCATCGCGGCCCTGTAAGATAAATCTTGGATATGCTTCGCCTTGTTGTTCAACAGCTTTCTTACTCAACTCACCAATTGGTCCGCCTTTAACTCTGTTAAATACAACAGTAAGTTTCATATCTTTATATTCAGTTGACATTTCATAATCGCCATCGCTATCACCGGCTGACATTAAAGGATCATAATTTTTGCCGAGACCATCCTGAATTATCAGTTTGATAGCTTCTACTTTACCCATTCTTTGAGTCTGAGGATAATTCTCTTTATAATAAGGCTGGATGATTCCGTTCTTTTCACCCAATTCCATTGCAATAACTCTGTCAGAAGGAACATTATAACCATAATCAGCACCTGATATTGTTTGAATTACAGGTTTATAACTTGCTGATACAATCCATACTTCAATACCATTTGATTGAAGAGCAAAAATCAGATTCTGCATTTCAGGATATAATCTTAATCCTGTTTTGTATGAATAACTTACTGGTCCTGCTTTAGTATTAAAGCCTGCAGGTGTTCCCCACTTGCTCTTTCCTAATTTATTGCCCAATTCAAATTGGATAGCTTCTTTAGCTAATGCCTGAACATCAGCTTCTGTGAAACCGGCAAAAAGATAAAGAACCCATGGATATCCATAATCAGCATCAATACCTTTTGTTTCGCAGTAACCATCATATAAGAATGCAACTTTAGCGATGAAATCATTGTATTGAGGAGTCTTTTGAATATCTTCTAATTTCATTTTGCCAGCTAATCCTTCATAATTATCATAAAGGAAATTATAATCAGCAATCAGGTCGGCATTGATATCTTTCAATGGTGTGTTATTATAATCTGCTGATAATTTGGTAACTCCCTTTATTTCATCTTTTAATAAACCGGCAAATTGATCTTTTGTCATTTTAAAACGAAGATGACTTAGCTGATATCTCATTATTGCTTCTTCAACATCAAAGTGACCGCAGGTTTGATCCCAGTCAAATACAACATACGGAGCTTTATTTGCATCATAATATTTACCGCCAATGCCATAATCTGTAATAAAGTTATTAAGAACTTCATAGTTCTTATCTGACCAGTTCATTCTGGCTAACTTTGTCTTATCACCAGCCGAGTTTACTGATGAACACCCCAAAATAATAGCACTAAGAATCAAGACATTAAAAACTTTTTTTAATAACATTTTTTTACCTCTTGTTTTTTTTAGAAATTAACTAATAGTTGGAAATTATATCTCATATTTGATTTTGATTCGCCGCCTACTTTAAAGCTCTCATTAATTAAGTTGAACATTATGTAGGTGTCGGAAACAAATTCATAATTAACACCGCCGATAATCATCAGCATTTCATCGTCGCTTGTATCAGTATCGTTATCCATCATACCTACCTGACCAATAAACATCAATTCAGGCATTGGTGAATAATTAACATATCCCATATATGAAGCAGCTTTTATTTCAGTTGCTGAATTTTTACCAAAATCTACTTCGCCGCCAATATCTAACATTTTAGCAAGTTTATATTCTAAACCGCCTCCAAATAAATTATTATGTGCTTCATTATCATTAGCAGCATAATAATCAATCATTGTCCAGCCAAATACTGTAATACCAGTTCCGGGAGGTTTTATCCAAATGTCTGATATAAAGTTTTTAGCTTTATTTTCATCGACTGCTTTTGTATAACCATTGTAGTTAGCAACTGCAGCACGAACGTATCCCCATTTTTCCGGGAAGTTATAAGTTAACATAGCACCGGTAACAGCAGAACTGAAACCGAATGTATAATATCTGTCTAACCAGCTGTTTTCAATGGTGTTATGGTAATCCTGCGGACCAGGCTGCTCGTAATTACCAAAAGTAGCTGTAAGACCGTCTAACCCGAAGAAATCATCCATTTCCAAATAAGCATATTTGATTCTTCCGCGTGTACCGTCATTGGCATTAATTGTACTACCGCTTGTATTCCTGAGTGCAATACGGTTGGTATGATCAAAATCCATTGTAAATCTGGCGCGGATTTTATCATTGAATGTGTACTTCATAGTGATATAACCACGCTGGAAGTAAAAATAGTTTTGTGTGTTATTTGTATATGGATCATCAATTAAATATCTGTAACGCAGTGTTGAAGACAAACTGAATTTATCAGATATTTTTCCGAAAAACGGAGTATTGGGGATATATGTGTTATCCTCAGAATACTTTTCCGGGTCTGCAGCAAATGTTGCGGGTACTAACATCATAACTGCAACCAAAGTTAAAAAGAAGTTTTTTATCATTGTAGCTCTCCTCTGTTTAGTTGAATTGAAAATAAAGAATATTTAATTAGTTAATTTATTTTTTGGTGCAACAATCATTGCAACTAAAATAGCAGTAACACCTGCTGTCAGTTTACCAACCATTACCGGAAATATCATATCAGGTTTAACTGCGGCTGTAAAACCAAGATGATCTCCTAAAGTAAATGCAGCACTAACTGCAAATGCTATATTTATTATCTTCCCGCGTTCATCCATATCTTTAAGTATCTTGAACATAGGAATGCAATTAGCAAGTGTGGCAATAAACCCAACAGCCGATACTTCGCTTACTCCCAGTTTTGTTCCCAATTTGGTAAGTGGTTTTTTAAACCATTTTGAAACAAGAAAAACCATCGGATAAGCACCGGCAAGTATAAGCGCAATTCTGCTTACTACTTCGAGTGCCCTGATATCTATCCCGGGCACATCCCCTATAATCGGGACAATTGGTTCAAGTCCCGGAATTAATGGAATTCCTGTTAATGTTTCAAAAACAATTGAAGCTAATCCTATTGTAATAAATGCTACCAGCAATTTTGCAAAGATCATAAAGCCTTTTATCATCAGATTTGGGATCTTCCATAAACCGATAGATATAAGCGCAGAAAAAATTACAATTGGAATCAGGTTAGTAAAGATTAATGAATATGAAAAAATTATCGGTGCCCCTTCCGGTGTTGTTATTGACGAATAAACAGCAATAAGTCCTCCGGCAATACATCCTATTGGAATTGTAACAATACCAGCTAAAATTCCGAGTGCTAAAGATGGTCTGTCTTTTTTATCAATAATGCCAATACCAACAGGGATTGTAAAAACTATTGTCGGACCCATCATAGAGCCTAATATTAAACCTGCATACATCCAGGATGCGTAATCAGTTACTACTCCGTTTTCAGTAACTAATTCTTTAGCAAGAAAATATCCTCCCATATCATTAGCTAAAAGAGTAGTTCCGAACATTGCAGGACTTGCACCAAGAGCTGAATACAGCGGTATAATTATCGGGCTTAAAATAAGTGCTAAAACCGGAGCCAGCGCTATTACTCCAACCATTGCCAAAGCTAAGGCTCCCCACGAATTAAAACCTTCTTCAAATTCTTTACCAACTCCATCGATTGCGTTACCTAAAAAACCTAATCCGATTTTCTTCAATACATTAGCTGAGCCCCCGAATTGATCCAATATTCTGTCCAAAGCACCAATTAATAAAAACCCCACCATTATGTATAAAATTATTTCATTAATAATCTGCATATCAACATCCCTTGATTATAAAAAATGAATTGATTTTCTGAAGTAAATTTTTCTGATCAGATTTTTGCTTGTTTAATAAGCAAAAATGATTTAAGAGATTCAGATTTTTATAAGATATATCTACACGCATAGCATTCATAACTAAATAG
>JAVEUY010000081.1:0-9265 GCA_034005315.1 Ignavibacteriaceae bacterium
GAATTCTCCGTCAGTGTTTCTCTGAATTTCAAATCCCTGATTATTCGTTTCAGTTGCTGTACTCCATTTTAACTCAACTTCATTAGTATTTCCTATTGCTGTAAATGACGTTAACTCTACAGGTACTGCTTGTCTGAGACATAAATCATCCCAATAGATATAATCTATATTGAATGAATTCCCATCGAAAGTTATCTGAATTTTTGCATTGTCAGAACCTGTTGCAGGAGTTGTAAAATTACCTTCAATTAAAGTTGGACCTACATTCGTTGTTGGATTAACTATCTGGTATAATACTTCTTGTGTTGTACCATCATCATAAGTGATACCAACTGTTACTGTTCCGCTTGGATCAGCAAAATAATCAAGGAAGAATCTAAATGCGAAAGTGGATGCTGTATTATTAACTAAAGGAAAAGCACTTGATCTGATTGTGGACACACCTGTAAATTGTGGGCTCCAACCCATTCTTAATTCAGGTGCAGTTCCGCCAGCACTGGCTGAAGGATTTGCAGTCCAGTTTGTCATTCCCGCTGGTCCTAAAATTGTCCAGTTACTAAGATTATCAAACGGTTCGCAAAATTCTATTAATAACGGATCCTGCATTGTCTTAAATCCCCAGGTTGAAGAAGATATATTACAGGTATCAATTTTATTAATTACTTTCCACTGATAATTTGTATAGTAATTTAATGTGCTTGTTACAGCCCAGCTTGTTATTGGTGCTCCGGAATAAACTGATGTCATATTACCAGCAGGACCAAACAACACTTCTACCTGTGTAGGAGGAACGGTTCCAGGACCGCCATTAGACCAGCTTAATGTAACGCCTGATAAAGGTAGGTCAACTGAGTTATTAGCAGGTGTTGGGTTTTCCGGAGTCTGAACAGGACATGGAGGACCTGTTAAAGCCAATTCATAACCGAACAACTTATCTGGTACACCTTGTAAAAGTCCACCAAGAATTGCTTTGCCATTAACTAATGCGTCAGTAATAAATAATCCGCCTGCTATTCCATCTGCATTTCCCAGACCAACATCAGTTTTAACATCGTGTTGAACACCGGTATATGTTCCTGTTGTATAATCCATTTGTAATATATTTTGAGCAGTTCCCGCTCCTGAACCCTGTGACCATACCCATAAAAATGGACCACCTACGGACCAATTATCAAAAGCTAACCCATATACACCTGTTACTGTGCTTGGGATAGTTCTTAATAATGTCCCTGACTTACTAAATTCATAAAAGTTAAGATTAGGTGATGTCCAGTTTCCTACTATCAGACTTCCTGAACCGCCATCACCAGCAGGATTGTAGGCAATAAATCTTGCACCATTTGGTGCTCCGGTTACAGGGACAGTTCCAACAAGAGTTCTTGAAACAGGATCAACTATCTGAACAACTGCTGTATTTATTGAACAATAAATAAACTGTCCATCAAAAATCATCCCTCGTGTACCGGTAAATGGAAGGTTAAATTCCATATCAAGTGTACCATCAGAATTCCATTGATGAGCTACAGCACTTGCCCAGCGGCTTGTCCAAAATTTATTTATAGATGGAATATAAACAGCACCAGCATTACCCGCAGCACCTGTAATGGCTGTTGCATCATAATCGAATTCCACATCCCAGGTAGCTTCGGTAAAAGGCATAGTGGGTTCAACTTTTACATCAACAAGAGTTGGACTAATCTCCTGAGAATGAATTGATTGCTGTGAGAACATTGAGTTCCCGAATAATAAAACAAAAAGCACAAAAATTGTACAGATTTGTCTAAACATAAGACCTCCGAGTAGTAAATTAAGAAATAAAGTTAATTAGAAAAAAACCTTAAGAAATTTATATTACTAAATAGATTTATTTAAACACAGGAAAGATTACAAATTTATTTTATTTAAGTCAAATATACTTTTGAAATTTATTTCAATAATTCATTATAAAATTTATTACTAATAATTAAAATTAATAATAATATTTAATGAAAGAAGAACATAGAACTATAATTTTTTACTCAGACTCTGTTTGTCTTTAGCAGAAACGATAATCTGAATAATTCATTCCCCTTATTTGTCTTACATAATACAAAAGCCAGCTCTTGATTCAGAGCCGGCTTTTAATTAAAGATACTGTTTATCCAATCTTACTTGGTCAATATCATCTTCTTTGTTGAACTGAATTTCTGTCCGTCTATTCCATCTGCATCTAAACGGTAGAAATAAACTCCACTGTTTAATGAACTTGCATCAAAGGAAACTTTCTGGCTCCCGGCTGACATCTGTCCGTTTATCAATGCAGCTACTTCCTGTCCTAATACGTTAAATATTTTCAGACTTACTTTGCTGTCTGTTGCAAGACTGAAATTTATTGTTGTACTTGGATTGAATGGATTTGGATAATTCTGTCCGAGTGTATATTCTCTCAAACCTGATACTTCTACCTCTACAGCATTTGAATATTCAAATGTTCCGTCAAGATCAATTTGTTTCAGTCTGTAAGTATAAGTTCCGGCTTCTAAATTCTGATCCATAAAACTATAGTTATGTACATTTGTAGAAGTTCCATGACCAGCTACAAATCCTACTACCTGATAATCACCGCCATTGTTTCTTTCTACCTGGAAGCCGCTGTTATTTAATTCAGTTGCAGTTGTCCAATTTAAAGTTACATTGTTATTATCAGCAGTTGCTGTAAATGAGGTTAATTCGACTGGTACAAAGTCCCAAGCATAAACAGAAACGTTATCAACTACCCACCACCAATGCCAGCCGGGCTGAACTGATCTGAATCTTAGCAGAAAAGCTGAAGTAGAAACATACGATGTTAAATTAACTACTTCGTGGGTGTTTCTTAGATTTACACCAAGAACCTGCCAAACAACAGTCCAGTTTGATCCGCCGTCTGTACTAACTTCTACATAACCTTCGTCAGTGGTATTCAACATTCTAAAGTCATTATCAAATTCCAGTGAAACACTTTGATATAATGAGGCATCTATCGGACTGACTGTTGTTGCAGAAGAAAGCAAAGTAGATCCTGAGCCGCACTCATCAACATCTGCAGCTAAAACTCCTCCTGATGATGTAGCTGGTAATGTATAAGTATTTGGATAAGTTGGAGAGTAAATTACCCAGTCACATGTTCCGCCATTATTTACAATATTCCATAGTCCTAAACCACTTTCAAATTCATCAGAGAAAAGTGTAACTAAATTTGGATCTTCCTCTGTTACAAAACTCCAGGTTGCACCTGAAGTAAAGCAAGTATCATTTTTATCAATTACTTTCCAGTTATAAGTAGCAGCATATTCTAACGGACCCTGAACAGCCCAGGTTGTTATCGGTGCACCGGTGTAAACAGTAGTCATACTTCCGGCTTTACCAAATTGTAATTCAACTTGTGTTGTACCTGTACCGTTTGTCCAACTGATATTCGATAGATTAACGCTAACATCCGTTGTTCCATTTGCAGGATTTGGATTGCTAGGAGCACCAACAGGACATGGAGGTCCGCCTGCTACTACTTCAAAGTAATCTAGTCCTATATAATTAGATTCAGTTCCACCAGGTCCTCCACTTGTAGTGTAATAACGTACAGCAAAACGAATATTACCGCCAACCGGGATTGTTCCAACAAATTGTGCCCAGCCAGTTATTGATGCATTAAAAGCTGCAATTTGAATATCGAAAGCTGTATATGATGTTCCACCGGTTGATGAAATCCAAATCTGTAAAGGATCTATCCAGGTACTCCCATCAGGAGACCTGTGCCAGAATTTTAATGTATCGCCTGCTGATACTGTAATTGCAGGAGAAATTAACCATTGGTCAATCAATAATCCGCCACCGAAAGCACCATTAAAATTTTCACCAAGATAACCTGTGGTTGGTCCTTCATAGGCACTGAATACAGTTTCATTACCCTGGAAAGTTTGAGTTGTACCAACACCATCTACATCATCAAAGAACCAGCCTCTTGCTTGAATTCCTGCAACTGAATTATCTCCATTCATATCATCAGTGAAGATAGCGTTTATTCCTTCAGATATATAATTGACCGGAACCCATTTGTCAATCATCTGGGTTCTGCTTCCATTATCTTGCTCAGTAGTTATTTTTTCCTGAGCAATTGAAAATGAAGTTAAAAATAAAAAAGAGAGAAGTAAAACAATAGTTTTGTTTTGCATATTTACTCCGAGTTTTAATTATAGATTTGTTAATTAGTTATATATGAACAGGTTTTTCAACTCAATTATTATCTTTTCAGAATAATTTTAGTATTTATTATATATTTAAAGTAATTATGTTTTGTTATTTATGCAAGTTACAGATAAAAATAATTTGCAATCTGTAATAACTCTTTAAGAATATTCAGCTCTTTAAAGCAATTCCGATACAGAGTATTCTATATTTTCAGATTATCATTTTTTGCAAATGATTCAACTTCAATTTTTTTCTTGTAATCTTTCAACTTTGAAAGAACTGAACTATCAGCCAGTGCAATTATTTCAACTGCAAGTATCGCAGCATTCTTTGCACCGTTGATTGAAACAGTTGCAACCGGCACTCCCGGAGGCATCTGAACAATTGATAAAAGCGAATCCATTCCTTCTAAGGATTTACCTTTAATCGGTACTCCGATAACGGGCAAAGTAGTATGAGCTGCTGTAACACCTGGCAAATGTGCAGCACCTCCTGCAGCAGCAATTATAACTTTTAATCCTCTATCAACTGCAGATTTAGAATAATCAGCATGTTGATCAGGAGTGCGATGTGCTGATAATATTTTAACTTCATAACCAATCTTAAAATCTTTTAAAACTTTAATTGCATCTTCCATTATCGGAAGGTCGGAATCACTGCCCATTATTATTCCAACTAAAACATTTTCACTCATATTGATATTTCCTTAATTATTTCTCCAATTGATTATTTTAATTTCTTTTCCGTCCGATTGCATTAAGACAGCACCGGAGAGATCTGTTCTTAATATCTCAGAATTTATTTTCTGCAGACTCTCCAACACTTTTTCTGAGGGATGATTAAACTTGTTTTTTATTCCTGCACTTATCAATGCATACTTTGGTAAAACCAGATTTAAAAAAGCTTCAGATGAACCTGTTTTACTTCCGTGATGACCAACTTTTAATACATCAGATTTAAGAACTTGTGAAAAATCAGATGCAAGATAATACTCTCCCTGATATTCACAATCACCAACAAATAAAAATGAATTATCTCCGTAAACAACTTTCAGTATACCGCTTTTATCATTACTTGATAAATACTGATAGTATTTTGAATAAGGATTATTCATAATATAAATTTTAGTATTACCTATCTCTAATATACTTTTATCATAATGATATGCCTTAACATTCATATCTTTAAGGAATATTTCTAATCGCAAAGATTTTTTAGATGAATCAGGCAAAGGTCTATACACTTCTTTTATTCTTCCGTAATATATTAAAGATATAAATCCGCCATAATGATCCGAATCCAGATGTGAAATAAATCCATAATCAATTTTATCGATTCCAAGATGATCCAACAATGGCATAATAATCCGTTCACCATTATCAATGTATGGATCCGCTTCGCCTGCATCTATCAAAGCTGTTTTACCATTTGGAAATTTTAATAAAAAAGAATCTCCCTGCCCTACATCAATCATTAAAATATTAAGTTTATTCTCCGTTAAAAGGTTACTATCATCAAAGGAAGAATAGAATAAAATTGAAGCCAAAGCAATTAGTGTTATACTAAGTTTAAACAAAATTTTATGTGAACGATAAAGAGCAAGCAGAACAATACTTAGAAAACCATAATAAACTAAAGAATCATATAAAGAATAATTTCTTATCCATAAGAATGAAAACTCAAGTTTACCGGCAAAGCTTATTAATCCTGTTAAAAGAAATGTCAGAAGATCATTTGCAGCCGCGAAATAAGATGCAAGAAAAACTGAGAAGTATCCTATAATGATTGTTATAATACCAATTCCAAGTATAAAACCAATTGCAGGAATTACTATTAAATTTGTTAAAACAGCAATAACGGATAGCTTACTAAAGTATGCAAGTGTAAAAGGTAATGTTCCTATTTGTGCACTTAATGAAACAACGGTAAACAACAGGATTTTCTTTACCCAATTGAATTTTATTATTAAGTTGTTAATTGACTTTTGAAATACAGGATAAATAACTGCGATTGATATTACTGCAGAAAATGATAATTGAAAACCAGGATTGAATAATTCATAGGGATTAAATAGTAAAATAATAATTGCAGCTAATGAAACAGAGTTTAAAAGATTTGTGCTTCTGTTGGTTACGAACGCAATTATCAAAATTATTGACATTATAGTTGCACGGGTTACAGAAGGTGAAGCACCAGTAAGCATCATAAAGAAAAGTAATGCAAGAATAGTTAAAGATGCTCTCGTGTAAATTCCAAATCTGCCAAAAGCAAAAACAACTATTATCAAAATGTAACCAACATGTAAACCCGAAACAGCGAGCACATGAATTACACCTGTATTGATAAACTCAGTTTTAGTTTCAAAACTTATTTCACTTCGATCTGCAAGTATTAAACCTCTTAGCAGACCGGCAGTTTCAGGATTGTGCAGCTCCTTAATTTTTGAATCAATACTTTTTCTTATTGAAAATAAAAATGATTTAAAATAATTCTTAGATTCATTTACAATCTTTATGCTATCGGAATCATATACTGTAAATATTCCAGAAATATTTTTTGACTTTAAGTATTTATGATAATTAAACTCACCCGGATTTCTGTCTTCCCTGCCCTTTTGATATGTTCCGGTTAAATAAATTTTATTTCCTGGATTTATTTTTCCATAAAATATTTTTCTATCTAATGAATCAGTTCGTATTTTACAAATCAATAACTCTTTACAAGTAAAAAGTGAATCGGGTAGATATAATGAATCTATCAGAACTTTAAACTCAATTTCATACTCTTTCTCTAATTCAACTGAAATTACTTCACCATACAAGCGTGAGTTTTTTTCTTTGTAATATTTTTCAAATTCAGATGTGAATTTATTAGATTGTAATTGAGCTACAAGTAATCCGGTAACTATATAAGATGAATAAAGAAATATTAAAGAGATAAAATTGAAAGATGATTCTAAATATTTTTTACTTAATAAATAAATTAGAATAAATGAAATTATTAATAGAATTAAAAACCAGCTTTCAACATTTATAAAAAGGTGTAAAATAATTCCAACAATAAAACCGGCAGCAAACTTTATTATTGGATAATCCTTCACAAGCAATACTTAAGAATTGTTGGTTTAATATTTGTTAAATCAATTATCTCTTCAGCAAATTTTTCTGCTTGCTTACCTGCTGATATTCCTAATGCCGGATTATTTGTATGAGTTTTAACTGAAGAGTCTTCAATGTTTCCGTGATCAGAACAGATTAGTAATGTTAAATCTGTAGAATTAATTTTTGAAAGAATAGTAAACACAAATTTATCAAGATTAGAATATATTTGATTAAACTCATCTGCAATTCTTCCATGACCCAGATGGTCGGTAAGGAAGAATTCATAAAGTGTGAAATCATTTTTTAATGAAATGTTAATCAATCTTTCACCAGCTATTTCCGGAGAGATAACCTCAAGTTTATAATTTAAATTTTTATTCCATCTCTCATTAGTTATCTCAGCAGTTAATGCGCTGCCGTTAATAACATCATTCACATCATTTAATCTTATCCCGCTTGATTTAGCAGAAAGTGCTGTTACATTAAGTCTCGTTTTACCTGAATTCAGATAATCAAAAAAGACCTGCGGATATGCATTAGCAAAGAATGCTTTTTTATTTTTTTCAATATATGATTTAAATATGTTTGATTCTTTTATTACCGGTATTGTAGTTGAATAAGGAAACGGACCGAAATGTTTTCCAACAAATTCCGGAGCGTTCATTCCGCAAAATATTGAAACCTGTCCGGTTCCGCTTTGCGGCAATCCATCTATTCCGAGATTTGCATCAACCGGAAATAAGTAAAAACCATTTTTGCTCAGTCTTTGATTCTCAAGTGACGGTATCTCACCAAATATTTGTTCGAATGTTTTAAATCCATATTTAAAGAAAGGATTGAATTGAAAATCTTTTTTACCAATTCCAACTCCATCAATAAATATCATTAATACAGGATTCATTTTGATTTATTATTTTTTGATTCAACAATAATTGTAACCGGTCCGTCATTAATTATTTTTACTTTCATCATAGCACCGAACAAACCGGTTTTAACTTTATTTTCACCAATATTTTTTTTCATCCGTTCAATAAATTTTTCATATAAAGGAATAGCAATTTCCGGTCTTGCTGCATCGGTAAAACCTGGTCTGTTTCCTTTTTGTGCATCTCCATAAAGAGTGAATTGCGAAATGATTAAGACTTCATCATCAACATCTTTAAGCGATAAATTCATCTTTCCATTTTCATCTTCAAAAATCCGGAGTGATGAACATTTATCTGCAACAAATTCTGTATCAGCCAGACTGTCATCTGTTTTTATTCCAAGAAGTATAACAAGACCTTTTGATATTTCTGCTCTGTAATTTTCTTTTTCAATATAAACTCCGCCTTCAGATACTCTCTGAATAACAGCTCTCATAAAAGTTCTCCTTTAATTATCCTTTCAATACCTGAATAGTCTTTTATTATTTGCAGATTTGATAATCCATTTTCAATCATCATATCAGTAATAAACTTATGCTGATCTTTTCCGATTTCAAAATATATCAGTCCGTTATTATTTAATAATAGTTTTGAGATTGAAATTATCTTTTTATAAAAAGTTAAACCATCCGATTCATCTGTTAAAGAATTTTTTGGTTCGTAATTTTTTAATTCAGGTTCAAGTTTGTTATAATCAGTAAGTGAAATGTATGGCGGATTTGATACAACCAAATCAAACTTGCCAAGACTTTTAATATCATCATTCAAAATATCAAACTTTATAAAATTAAGATTTTTATTTCTAAGTAATTCATCTCTGTTTTTTTCAGATGTATTTATTGCGCCTTCACTGATATCAATTCCTATTACATCAGGATTAATTAATTTATCAGCAAGAACAATAGAAATATTTCCGCATCCGCTTCCGATATCGAGAATCCGTAATTTACTTTTAGCTGAATTATCTTTAATAATTTGTTCAACCAGCAACTCTGTTTCAGGTCTGGGAATTAAAACATTTTCATCAACAAT
>JAVEUY010000082.1:0-9200 GCA_034005315.1 Ignavibacteriaceae bacterium
TTTACCTATTGATACCTTACTTAATTGATCAAGAAATTCAAAATTCATTCAGCTTTCATCTAATTCAAGATCAACATCCCCGACATTAAATGTTCCGTTATCTGAGCCAAGATTTATACCATCAAAAAGTACCTGCCCGGAAAATTTATAATCTCCGTTTTTATTTAATGTTAAACTCCCTTCATACAATCCGTTACCGATAGAACTTAAAATCATTTCATCGTGATAATCAGTACCGGAGAGGTTTAATTTTAATTCAGCATCACTTAGGGGATTGAATAAGTCATCATAAACCTGTGCTGTAAACTCTATTGGTTCACCGGCAGAGTAGAATTTTTTTGAAGTTTTTATTTTTATCTTTTTATCTTCATCGGGTGCATTTAACCATCTGTTTGAGCTGAATAAGAAATTATCAAATAACTTAATATCTTTTTGAGCAGTTTGTAATTTCCATCTCCAGATTTCACTTCCATTAAATACTATTGATCGTTTTGAGCCAAGATTTTTTGTAATTATTAATGGATTGTTCTCCGGCTGTCCGTTGATCATAGTTTTTACAATTACTTTACCTTCGGGTTTAACCTTGATATTAGAAAGCGCCTGAGTTATAGGCGGTAAATTGTTCCACTCATTTTTAGACGAATGACTTAATAGGGGATTGGATAGTTCATTAAGTTCCGGATTTGGCTGCACCAGCAAATTAGTATTTTGTATTTGTGTTACTGTTACAGGAAGTAAATCTTCAATCTCCTTTAATTTTGCAGGTGAAACTTCGGACGAAAGTAATAAAAACAAAGGAACATTTTTAGTCCTGAGTTTATTAAATACTTTTGCGAGAAATCCATTATCGGAATTTTGATTTGGATAACCGATGAAATAAATAATATCTGCACTATCCAATAGAAGATTCTGATTTTGTTCTAAGAATTTATCTGAGGAAATCTGTGTTAATGTGTTTACTTTTAAATTAGGATCATCTGAAAGAGAACTTTTAATAATGGTTAGATCAGCACTTGGTGAGCCTGCTATTAGTAAGATATTTACTTTATTATCAAGTATATTTACAAAAAAACTTTTACTGTTGTTAACAAAAGATGCTTCGCCTTCAAGAAAGCTGACTTTTATCTGAATTTTATTTTCACCGCTTCCAACAGGCGTATATTCAAACGAAAGTGTATTAACTCCGCTTTTATCAAGCAATATATTTTTTTGTGAAACCAGGTTTGAGCTAACATATAATTCAGCAGAAATATTTTTACCGGCTTATCGTTTGTTTGTGATAGCTGCACTATTTGTTGTAGGTGTTTGATTGTATATGTATTCATTAAACAATACATTTTTTAACTCATCTTATTTTTTAGCGGAACTATCACCCACAGCTAAATTAAAAAATGGAATTCCTGACCTTTGCGCACTGTAAAAAGGTGTTGATCCATCTGTTATAACACCATCAGATACAATTGTAATTGTTGAAATATTTTCTTCTGAGTTTTTTATATCTTCGATAATCTGAGCAAAATTAGTTGATGGTTCGTTAAAGTTAAGTTTATCAAGGCTATCAGTTTCAATAGCTTTAATCTTAGAGCCGAAACTATAGAACTTTTTATTTCCTTTTACATCGGCATTTGTTATTTCATCAATAAAATTATTAACAACTTCTGTACGGTTAGTTCCATCGTTAATCTGCATTGATTTACTGTTATCAATAAAAAAGAGACTTACAGGAGGAAGGATTTTTTTTTCAGTCAGAATAAGAACAGGTTCAAAAATAATAAATACAAGTAATGTTAAAGCAAGAATCCTTAAACCTGCCAGAGAAAATCTTCGTAATCTGCTAACGGGAGGAAGAGTATATTTGTAAACATAAATTGAATAAGCAGCTATTATCAGCAGGCTTATGATGAAAAAAATAAGATTGAATGATAGTGTAAGATTTATATTTTCATAACCGAACATTATAAATCAGGTTACCTTCCATTTAATAAATCTTCAATTTTCCAGTTCTGCATTTGATCAAAAGTATTATAATCAGTAAGATCAAAATGAATAGGAGAGATTGAAACATAATTATTTTTTATTGCTGCCTGGTCAAGATCCGGATTAACATCTACTGCCATTAAACTGCCTGTTAGCCAATAATAATTTCTTCCATAAGGGTCCACTCTTTTTTCATAAGTATCATCCCATTTAGATTTACCCTGTTTTGTAAGAACGATACCTTTGATTTCTTTTTCCGGAAGATTAGGTACATTAACATTAAGCATTGTACCTAAAGGAAGTTTTCTCTTATAAACTTCCTGAGCAAGATGCTTGGCTACTTTTGCAGCATAAGAAAAATCTGCTACTCTGTAACTTGCTATAGAAATTGCAATTGACGGAACTTCCATTATAGCTCCTTCGCGAGCTGCTGAAACAGTACCTGAGTATATAATATTTATTGCAGTATTTGAGCCGTGATTTATCCCGGATATAACCAAATCCGGCGGAGTAGCCATCAAATTTCTTATTCCTATTTTAATACAATCAGCCGGAGTTCCATCTACTGCATAACCAAAAAAACTTCCGTTCTTCTGAAATTCAAAAACCCGCAGAGGTGTTTGCATTGTTATTGCATGTCCGACTGCACTTTGTTCTTTGTGTGGAGCAACTACTGTTATTTCTGCAATTTCCTTTAACGCCTCTGCCAGAGAGTGGATACCTGCAGAATCAATCCCATCGTCGTTTGAAACTAAAATTCTCAATTTTTACCTTTTTAATTTTTTTTAATGCGGCAATATAGTATTAAGACAAATTTTCACCAATCTAAGTTTATTTGACCTGATATATCATTTACAAAGATTAATTAAATTAGCCCGTAAAAAAATGTTTATTCTTAAGCCCTACATATTTAACAGGTTCAAAAATATAGTTTTTGGATTTAGTACAAGATTTTCAGAAAACACAAACTCACAGTATGGTTTTAATTTATCATTTTCAGTTGGTGATGATAAAGAAATTGTTGAAAAGAATCGTGCCGAATTTTTTAAGGAAACAGGATTGCCGGATAATTCTGTAAGCTTTCAAAGTCAAATTCATTCGGATATAATTAAAGTAGTTGATTGTGCCGGAAATTGTGGACAGAGTGATGCATTGATTACAAATAGAAAAGGAATTGGATTAGCAGTTATTATTGCAGATTGTACGCCTGTATTTATTTATGATAATAAAAATCAGATTATTGCCGCAGTCCACGCAGGCTGGAGAGGTACGGAACAAAATATTTTAGGAAAAACTCTTAACAAGCTTTCAAATGATTTTAATGCGAAACCCGAAAATCTTAATGTTTATATAGGTCCGTCAATTTCACAAATCAATTATGAAGTAGGTGATGAAGTAGCAGAAAAGTTTAATTATAAATATCTGATCAGGAACGGAAAAAAATATTTACTTGATGTAAGCAGGATAAATTATGATACTCTGCTTGAATCCGGAATTCCAAAAATACAAATACAAAAATCAGTTCTTTGTACATTTGAGTATAGTGAATTATTTCATTCCTACAGAAGGGATGGAAAACTTTCAGGCAGATCCATAGGCGTAATTGCAATGAAAGATCAGACTAAATAAACAGGAAAATTTTCTGAATCTGTCAGTTTCTTTAGTTATGCTTTAATCTGATAAGATATATTATTAAAAACTGAATAAAATAATTTGACACTGTAATTAAAACATTAAAGAAACTGTTCAGGATAATCTGTAATTTTGATTGAATAATTTAAGGAGCCTTATGCAAAATATCATTCGCATAAAAAAAGCAGCGTTTTACGGTTATCATGGTGTTAACAGTGAAGAACAAAGCGTCGGCGGTAAGTTTGAAGCAGATGTAGATATGTATACTGATTTTTCCAATGCTGCTAAGCATGATTCATTGCACGAAACAATAGACTATCAGAAAGTATATAAGGTTCTTTATCACATTGCATTGGAGCAAAAATATTATTTAATTGAATCGGTTGCTAATAAGATTGCGGATGAGCTGTTGAAAATTTTTCCGGCAATTGAAAAGATAGCTGTAAGAGTTAGAAAAAATAATCCTCCGCTTGGCGGTATGGTTGACTGTGTGGAAACAGAAGTTATCAAAGAAAGAAAAGATTTAAAGATTTGATATCTGAGAAAGTAAATATTGTATTTATCGCAATGGGCAGCAATGTTGGTAATCGTTTAAGGAATTTACAACAGTCAATTTCATGCATAAAACTTTTACCAAATACAGAGATTAAATCAGTATCTTCGGTTTATGAAACTTTACCATTTGGAAAAACAGAACAACCTGATTTTTATAATGCAGTTATCAAGATTGAAACGGAATATAATCCTGGTGAATTGATAAATGAATTATTAATAATTGAAAAAAATATCGGCAGAATTAAAAGGGAAAAATGGGGACCAAGGGAAATTGATCTTGATATTTTGCTGTTTAACGATTTAATTTATTCTGATGAAATTATTACTTTACCGCATAAAGGTATTATTTATCGTGATTTTGTGCTGTATCCTTTAGTTGAAATTGAACCTGAACTTATCAGTCCTGTGCATAACAGAAGATATAAAGACTTTATTGATGAACTTGAAAACAAATATATTTTAAAAAAATTATCTGATAAACTTATTACGGAAAATATAAATATTGGCTGCATCTGAAGAAATTAAATATATCGCTGTTGAAGGTGTAATTGGATCCGGTAAAACAGCACTTGCAAAAAAACTTAAAACAAGATTGGAAGCAAAACTGATTCTTGAACAGTTTGAAGCTAATCCATTTCTTGAAAATTTTTATAACGACAGAAAAAGATTTGCATTTCAGACGCAAATGTTTTTTTTAATAAACAGGTTTAAACAGCAGGAAGAGTTAAATCAGGAAGACCTGTTTAGTAATTTTATTATTTGCGATTATATTTTTGATAAGGATAAAATATTTGCTTATTTAAATCTTTCCGCAGAAGAGTTAAAACTCTACGAATCTGTATTCCCGCTTTTATCAAGAAATCTTAGAAAACCTGATCTGGTTGTTTATCTGCAATCAAGCATAGACAGATTAATGTTTAATATTAAAAAGCGCGGTAGAAATATCGAAAGAAACCTGACAAGAAATTACATTGAAGAATTAAGCGAAGCATACAATCACTTTTTCTTCAGATATAATTCAACTCCGCTTTTAATTGTTAACTCATCAGATATTGATTTTGTAAATAATGACAATGATTTTGATGAACTGTTCAGAGAAATTTTCAGAGAAGAGCGTGGACCAATCGAATACTTTAATCCTGAAAGGAAAATTTCCGGTTAGATTATGTTAAGGTTCATTTTATATTTCCTTTTTTTTTATATTCTTTTCAGGCTGCTCTACGCAATACTAAAAAACACCTTTAGTACGAAAAACAATAATAACCTGAAATCAAATCCGGTTAAACAAAAAACCAAGTATAAGGATATAGAAGAAGCAAAGTACGTTGAAATTAAATCTGCTGAAGAAGAAAATAAGTGATTTAATATGGCTCACAATTCAGTTATATCAAAAATAATTTTATCATATCTTAAAAAACATTATTCAATAGAAGAAAATAACAGCAGTGAGTTAGGTGAAGTAAAAAAAGTTCTGATTGTAAGACAGCATAATCAGCTTGGTGATATGCTGGCGTCTGTTTCATTATTCCGTGCAATAAAAGAAAAGTACCCGGATTCTAAAATATATCTGGTTGTTAGCCCTGTAAACAAATCAGCAATTATAAAAAACAAATATGTAGATGATTATTTTGTTTTCGATAAACCGAAGATATTTCTGCCAACAAGATTTATTATGTTTATAAAATTTTTACGACAGGGATTTGATGTTGTAATTGTCCCTTCAACTGTATCTGTTTCATTTACGAGTAATTTAATTTCGAGGATTTCAAAGAGTCGGGTAAGAATTGGTGTTAAAAGTCTTGATGGAAAAGTAAATGAAAGCTCATTCTTTTTTGATAAGAGAATAGAACTTGACTGGAGAAAAGATCCAGATTCCAATGTGGCTGATTTTATTCTTGATATTGTCAGACCTTTTGGAATAACCACAAACGATTTCAGCAGTAATATAACATTCAATAATTCTGATCTTGATATTGCAAATAAATTTGTTAATAAAATAAGAGAGAATAAACAAAATCGTCTGATAGGTCTTCATATTGGTGCCGGTAAACCTCAAAATAAGTGGTCTTTGAATAAATATATCAAGCTTGTTGAGTTGCTTGATAATCATTATAAGTGTTCTTTTTATTTAACTGGTTCAAAGTTTGACGAAGAAGAACTTAATTATGTTAAAATAAATTCAAAAGTAAAAATTCATCAATTTATAAATCATACAATCCATGAAGCTGCTGCACTTATTTCTATTTCTGATTTATACATTACCAATGATACAGGACTAATGCACGTAGCAGGTATTACGCATACTCCGCAGATCTCTCTCTTCGGTCCAACAAACCCGTTTAATTGGGCGCCTTACGGTGAAGATAAAATCTTTATAAGAAAGTCTGATTTGATTGATGATATTGAAACTGAAGATGTTTTTGAGGTATGTAAACTTCTTTTAAACAAATCCGATGGAAAAGAAAAAAACTAGAATTGCAGCAATAGATATCGGAACAAATTCCTTTCATCTTATAATCTCGGAACTTACCAAAAACAATAAAATAAAATTACTTGATCGTGATAGAGTATTTTTAAGAGTCGGAAATATCAAACAAAATGGTTTAAACATCATTACGCAGCACGATATTGATGAAGCAGTAAATGTTTTATTAAAATTCAAACAACTGGCTGATTTAAATAAAGCAGAAATATTTGCTTTTGCAACAAGCGCAGTTAGGGAAGCATCAAACAACAAGGATTTTATTCTTGAAGTTTTTAATCGTACGGGAATCAAAATAAAAATTATAGATGGAAAATCTGAAGCAAAACTTATTTTTCTTGGTATGAAGCATGCACTTAATCTGAATTCTTCAAATGTATTTGGATTTGATATTGGCGGCGGAAGTACAGAATTTATTTATGCAGTTAACGGAAAAGTTAAATATGCAGATAGTGTAAAAATCGGTGCTGTAAGATTATCTAATATTTTTTTCCCAAAATATAAAGTAACAAAATCATCTGCAGCCAATTGTGAAGACTATGTTGAGAAAATGATTTGTAAACAAATTAATCTGAAGATATTTAACAATGTTGATCTTACAGTTGGTTCATCAGGTACTGTTGATACAATCTGCACAATAAAAAGTTATTCGTCAGATAATATCCTGAGAAAAAAAATAAATGGTTTTGAATTTTCTTATGATGAATTTGAAGAGATTTATAATCTTATAATGAACTTAAAAACACCTGAAGAAAGAATGCTTGTGCCCGGATTAGAATCAAAACGTGCTGATATAATTCCCGCTGGTTTGATTATACTAAAGAAAGTATTTCAATTATTTAATCTTAACAAGATTATATTATCCGAATATGCATTGCGCGAGGGTATTGTTTTCAGAGCGTTAAAGATAAACTAAGGTAGTTTTTTACATACTTGGCAATTCTTTTTTAAGACTTATTGACTAAGTATATTTGCACATAATTTAATCTGAGAATATGAATAACATTAGAAATTTTTGCATTATTGCCCATATAGATCATGGTAAATCAACAATAGCAGACTGTTTACTTGAAAGAACCGGTGTTGTTTCTGCCCGTGAAGCAAAAGATCAGATATTAGATAATCTGGAACTTGAACGGGAGCGCGGGATTACAATTAAATCACATGCAATTCAGATGCACTATCGTTCTGAAGGACAAGTTTATGTACTTAATTTAATTGATACTCCGGGTCATGTGGATTTTACTTATGAAGTATCCCGTTCGCTTGCAGCGTGTGAAGGTGCAATACTTATTGTTGATGCCGCACAAGGTGTTGAAGCCCAAACGATTAGTAATCTTTATCTTGCTATTGATGCAGGATTAGAGATTATTCCTGTTATTAATAAAATCGATCTGCCGAGTGCAGAGATTGATAAAGTGGCTAATCAAATAATTGAGTTAATCGGATGTGATAAAGAAGATATAATACATACAAGTGCTAAATCCAAAATTGGAATAGATGAATTACTGAAAGCTGTTGTGGAAAGAGTACCACCGCCTAAAGGTGATCCAAATGCACCTCTTCAGGCTTTAATATTTGATTCTGTTTTTGATTCCTATAGAGGTGCTATTGCTTATATCAGAATATTTCAGGGTACTATTAAAACAAATGATAAACTAAAATTCTTTAAAGTGCATAAAGAAGCTGATGCTGAGGAAATTGGTACATTAGGTCTTAAAAAAATCAAAACGGATGAGCTGTCTGCAGGCGATGTCGGATATCTTATAGCAGGGATTAAAGATGTTCATGAAACAAAAGTGGGCGATACAATAACTCATGTAAAAAATGGCGCAACTGAGCCTTTACCTGGTTATAAAGATGTAAAACCGATGGTTTACAGTGGTTTATATCCAACTGATTCTGATGACTTTGAAGATCTGCGTGATGCTTTGGATAAATTCAGATTGAATGATTCCGCTTTAATCTATCAACCGGAAACTTCGGCTGCATTAGGATTTGGTTTCAGATGCGGATTTCTTGGTCTGCTTCATATGGAAATTGTTCAGGAAAGATTATTACGAGAGTATAATCAATCAATAATTACTACCTTACCAAACGTGGAATATTACGTTTATACAAAAAAGGGAGAGAAAGTAATTGTTGATAATCCTGCAGAGATGCCTTTGATCGGCAATATTGACAGAGTTGAAGAACCATATATGAAAGCTCAAATTGTAACTCCCAGCGAATATGTCGGAAATATTATGAAGCTTGCTATGGATAAACGGGGTACTTATATAAATACCAACTACATAGATCCTACACGTGCAGATATTCAATTTGAATTTCCTCTCTCTGAGATAATATTTGATTTTTATGATAAACTAAAATCTTCCACCAGAGGTTATGCATCTTTTGATTATGAATACATTGGTTATCGTGAATCTGATCTTGTAAAACTTGATATTCTGTTAAATGGTGAACCGGTTGATGCCTTGTCTATGATTGTGCACCGTACCAAGTCATTTGAGTGGGGTAGAAAAGTTAGTTCAAAACTAAAAGAAGATCGGAA
>JAVEUY010000083.1:0-9179 GCA_034005315.1 Ignavibacteriaceae bacterium
ACAACTATTCAGTATCAAATTCCAGTCATTGCGAGTGAAACGAAACAATCTGCAGTTAAGCTAATAGTGTATGACATACTTGGCAATGAAGTAGCAATATTGGTAAATGAACAAAAAGAGCCGGGTTTTTATGAAGTAAGTTGGAATGCATCAAATCTTGCAAGCGGAGTTTACATCTATCGTTTACAAACCGGATCATTTGTATCAGTAAAAAAAATGATGTTGTTGAGATAAATTAAAAACCTTTGCGATCTTAGAGAAATACCTTCGCGGGCTTTGCGTGAAACAAAGATAAACGCATTTCACGCCAAGAGCGCAAAGAAAAGACAAACCCAAAGCACGCAAAGAAAATCTGTGTAAATCCGCTTAATCCGCATCATCCACGTTCTATCAGGGATAGTGTTTTGCGTGAACCAGAATTAAATTCTGCATAAATGAACAAAGAAAAGATAATACAGCAATTAATCAATTAAACAGCAAAGCAATTAAAACACTTCTTCACTAACAATAATTATCAACACTTCAGTATCGTCAATGTTTTTATTTAAGAATTCTTGACATTCCACAAAGGCAGTGGTAACTTTGAAACAATATTTTTTAAAAGTTATGCTAACAGAATTCGGAAAAGCTTTTATATTTATTTTAATAGCAATGGTATTTGTTATTGGGCTTGTATTCCTTTCAAAACTCATACGCCCCCACAGACCAACAAAAGAAAAATTAACAACTTATGAATGCGGTGAAAATCCGGAAGGTACTCCATGGATAAAATTTAACATAAGATTTTATGTAGTTGCTCTTATCTTCCTGATCTTTGATGTTGAAGTTGTACTGCTGATTCCCTGGGCTTTAGGTTATAAAGCTTTTGGAATGACCGGTTTTTTGGTCGGTTTAATATTCCTTGCACTTCTGGGTTTAGGAATGGCTTATGAATGGCGCAAAGGTGATCTTGAATGGGAAAAACCAAAAGTTCAGCCTCCGGTAATAAAAAAACAACCTAAAGTAGAAGAAGAAAAAGAATTGGTAGAAGTTTAATGGGTTTACTTGATAAAGAATTTAATGATGGCAACATCGTTATAGCTAAAGCTGAAGACTTAATGAACTGGGCGAGACTATCATCATTATGGCAGGTTAGTTTTGGATTAGCTTGCTGCGCAATCGAAATGATGGCAACATCAGCATCGCATTATGATTTTGACAGATTTGGAGTGATCCCCCGCCCTTCTCCAAGACATGCAGATATTATTATTATATCTGGCACTGTAACATTAAAAATGGCAACCCGGATAAAAAGACTTTATGAACAAATGCCAGAACCAAAATATATTATCTCTATGGGTAGTTGTTCTAATAGCGGCGGGCCCTACTGGGAGCATGGTTATCACGTGTTGAAAGGTATTGACAGAGTAATTCCTGTTGATGTTTATGTACCCGGCTGTCCACCAAGACCAGAAGCATTATTAGAGGGCTTAATTAAGCTTCAGGAAAAGATCAGGAAAACAAGTTTAATAAAAAAATCAGCATGAAAAACACTGAAGAAATATTACAGATATTAAAAGATACTTTCCCGGAGTCAAGCATTGAATTAAAAGCTGATTTACCGGTTGAAAGCTTTATTATTTGTAATCCGCTAGAGATTGATAAAATATCAAACTTCTTACACGATAATACTGAATTAGATTTCAATTCATTAATAAATTTATCCGGTGTCGATGAAATAAAAGCTAATCAGTTAAGTGTATATTATCATATTGAATCCACAAGATTGAAACATAAATTAGTCTTAAAAGTTGCTGCTGACAGGAATAATCCTGAAGTAGCTTCTGTAACTGATATATGGAAAGGGGCAAACTGGCACGAGCGTGAAGCTTATGATATGTTTGGAATTAAATTCTTAAATCATCCTGACCTAAGAAGAATACTAATGCCTTATGATTGGGAAGCCGGCTATCCTTTAAGAAAAGATTATGAAAACCCTGAGTTCTACCAAGGCATGAAAGTACCATACTAATATGTCACAGGATATACTGACAAAAACAAAAAGTTCCGTAATTCGTACCGAAGAAATGGTACTTAATATGGGTCCTCAGCACCCTTCTACCCACGGAGTATTAAGATTAGAACTTGGTCTGGAAGGTGAGATCATTACTAAAGTAATTCCGCATATAGGTTACTTACACAGATGCTTTGAAAAACATTGTGAAGCAATGACTTATCCGCAAATAGTTCCATATACAGATCGTATGGATTATTTAGCTTCAATGGGAAATGAATTTGGCTATGCAGTAGCTATGGAAAAATTTCTTGGTATTGAATTACCGCAGCGGGTTGAATATATCCGTGTGATAATGGCTGAATTTCAGAGAATAGCTTCTCACTTAGTTGCTTTAGGAACTTATGGAGCTGATATCGGCGCTTTTACTCCATTTCTTTATTGCTTCAGAGATAGAGAAAAAATCCTGCATCTGTTTGAAATTACCTGCGGTGCAAGATTATTATATAATTATATATGGGTTGGCGGTTTATCACACGATTTGCATCCCGACTTTGTAAGAAAAGCCAAAGATTTTATAAAAGAATTCCGGCCTACTATTAAAGAACTTAATGAACTTTTAAGTTATAATAAAATTTTTATAGATCGTACCGCTAATGTTGGAATCCTTCCAGTCGATACAGCAATTAATTACGGTGTTTCAGGACCAAATTTAAGAGCATCAGGATTCAAATGGGATATAAGAAAAGATGATCCATATTCTGTTTATGATAAATTTGATTTTGATATACCCGTTGGAAAAGGAACACACGGAACTGTTGGTGATAGCTGGGATAGATATTTCGTACGAATCCTGGAAATGGAAGAAAGTTTAAAAATTATTGAGCAGGCTTTAGATCAGTTGCCAGATGGAGATGTACAATCTGCAATTCCTAAAAGGATTAAACCGAATGCCGGTCAGGTTTATGGCAGAGTTGAAAATCCCAGAGGTGAGTTAGGATATTTTATAATCAGCGATGGTTCAACTTCCCCATACAGAGTAAAAGTAAGAGCACCATCGTTTGTAACTATGCAGATACTTGGCGAATTGTGTAAAGGTTATATGATAGCTGATGTTATTACAATTCTTGGAAGTATTGATATTGTGTTAGGAGAAATTGACAGATGATGTACGATTATTTTGTTGAATTATTCGGTAATACAGTAATTGCAGGTATCGCATCAGGAATTCTTATGAGCCTGCTGCCTTTGTTTATATTTATTTTGCCTTATGCGCTTTTAGCTGTTTTAGCCGAAAGAAAAGTATCGGCACATATGCAGGATAGACTAGGTCCGATGAGAATTGGCTGGCATGGCTGGAATCAGACTATTGCTGATATTCTTAAACTTATTCAGAAAGAAGATATTGTTGCTTCTGATACTGATAAGCCGTTGTTTAATTTTGCACCCATTTTAGTTTTTGCAGGAAGCTATGCTGCTTTTGCTGCTATTCCGTTCAGTAGTTACTATATAGGCTCTGAAGTTGATTTAGGTATATTTTATATCATTGCTGTTACAGGATTAGTAGTCGCCGGAATATTAATGGCTGGCTGGGCATCAAATAATAAATACTCACTGCTCGGTTCGATGAGGTCTGTTGCGCAGATTGTTAGTTATGAAATACCAACTATGCTGGTTGTACTTAGCCTGGTTATGGTTAGTGAAACTATGAGTCTTCATAAACTTAGTGAAATGCAGACAGGATATTTCTGGAACTGGTATATCTTCGGCGGTCCCGGTTTTACTCTAACTAAGTTTTTGCTCATTCCATCAATGCTGATTGGATTTATTATAATATATATAAGCACTTTAGCTGAAGTTAACCGTGTTCCTTTTGACATTCCTGAAGCAGAATCAGAACTTGTTGCTGGTTATCATACAGAATATTCAGGGATGAAGTTTGCAATGTTCTTTTTGGCTGAGTATGCAAATATGTATGCTGTCTCAGCAATAGTTGCAGCATTGTTTTTTGGCGGTTATCAATCACCAATCGGTTATCTTGGTAATTTGTTAGGTGTTGAATGGCTTATACCTTTAGAACAGTTTTTCTGGTTTGCAGCAAAAGGATTGTTCTTTGTTTTCGTGCAAATGTGGCTGCGATGGACTTTACCCAGATTGCGTGTAGATCAATTAATGGCAGTCAGTTGGAAATATCTGATTCCCATTGCATTCATAAATCTTATAATCATAGGCTTTATTACCTTAATCTAAAAGTTTATAATGAAAGAATATTTCTCAAATATTTATACAGCACTGCTGACAATCTTTATCGGGATGAAGGTAACTTTAAAACATTTGTTTGTTCCATCTGTAACAATACAATATCCTGATGAAAAACCTGAATTGCCTGAGCGCGAGCGAAACAGATTATATGTTAATATGGATGACTGTATTGGCTGTGATCAGTGTGCAAGAGCCTGTCCGGTTAATTGTATCCAGATTGATACTACAAAAGCTTTACCAACCGAAGATCTTGGTAAAACTTCAAACGGTAAAAAGAAAGCTTTATGGGTTACTGGTTTTACGATAGATTTTTCAAAATGTTGTTATTGCCAGTTATGTGTTTTCCCCTGCCCTACTGACTGTATTTATATGACTGATATTTATGAGTTTTCAGAATATCAGCGTAATAACCTTATTTATGATTTTGTTACTTTAACTCCTGAAGATAGACAACAAAAGCGCGATAACCTGGCAAAGTTTAATGCAGAAAAAGAAGCTGAAAAGTTAAAAGCTGCATCAGAAATAAAAATAAAAACTGAAACTGAACCAAAAAAAGATCAACCAAAGGAATAATCTAGTGAACCTTTACGATTTAATATTTTATTTGTTTGCCGCACTGACTGTTATTTCGGGTTTTTTCGTTGTAACAAACAGAAATATCATTTACTCAGGTTTCTTTTTATTGTTTACATTTTTTGGTGTCGCAGGTTTATATGTATTACTTGGTGCTGATTTTGTTGCAATAGTACAGTTAATTGTTTATGTGGGGGGCATACTCATTTTATTACTATTTGGTGTAATGCTAACAAACAAAATAACTAATGTGGAAATTAAAACAGGTACTATTAATGTTTATCCTGCTACAATCGGCATTGGTTTATTGACGGGTGCATTATTAGCTGCTTTAATAAATTCATCCTGGTTAACAGTATCCGCTGCTGCCCCTGAACCAACAACAAAAGCTTTAGGCAATATGCTGATTCAGGAATATGCACTTGTTTTTGAATTACTTGGAATTATTTTATTGATTGCACTTATCGGTGCAGCTTCAATGGCAAGAAGAGAAAAATAATGGAAGTGGGATTAAATCATTTTTTAGTTGTAAGTACCTTGTTGTTTTCAATGGGTATTTACGCAATAGTAACAAGAAAAAATGCTATTCTTGTTTTAATGGGTATAGAATTAATTCTTAACTCAGCAAATATAAATTTTATCGCTTTTTCCAGATTCGGAAATTTTGGATTGCAGGGACATCTGATAGCATTGTTCGTTATCGTTCTTGCTGCTGCCGAAGCTGCAATAGCGCTGGCAATAGTTTTAAATATTTACAAAACATTATCAACCGTAAATATCGATGAGATTGATAATCTGAAAGACTAGTAATGACAGAATCAGTTTTAATAAATTTATCAACAGCTATTTTGCTTTTACCTCTGCTGGGTTTTATTGTAACTCTGCTGCTCGGTAAAAAAGTTAAATCTATTTATATGTTTGAAGTTTTTATTCTTACTGTTGTTCTGATAACATCAATAGTATTGGCATTTGGTAAATTATCTTACTTCCCTGATGATAAAATTACAGCAGAATTTGAGTGGTTCAGACTTACCGATATCTTTGCAATAAAACTTGGTTTTTTGATTGACAACATTACAGTATTAATGCTGTTTGTTGTCTCATTAATTAGCGGACTGGTACATTGCTTTTCTATTGCATATATGAAAGGCGATGAAAGATATAACCGTTACTTTGCATATCTCGGACTGTTTACTTTTTCAATGAATGGAATAGTTCTTACTCATAGTATTATAATGATGTATATGTTCTGGGAACTGGTTGGTCTTTCATCATATTTATTAATTGGATTTTGGTTTGAAAAAAAATCTGCTTCCGATGCAGGTAAAAAAGCTTTTCTTGTTAACAGAATCGGTGATACCGGTATGTTGATAGGAATATTGATTTTATACTTTACTTACAAAACTTTTTCATTCGATCAGATATTTGCTTCAATCGGTGCAGGTGTTCTTCCCTTTAATTCTGAGTTTTGGCTTTCTGTTGCCGGTGTTTTACTTTTTATGGGTGCAATAGGTAAATCTGCTCAATTCCCTCTTCATGTCTGGTTACCTGATGCAATGGAAGGTCCTACTCCAGTAAGCGCATTAATTCATGCAGCTACAATGGTTGCCGCTGGTGTCTATCTTACAATAAGAATATTTGGCTTGCTTACTGCAGATGCAATGATGTTTATTGCTGTTATCGGAATGTTATCCGCATTTATTCCTGCAACAATAGCCTTAACACAAAATGATATTAAAAAAGTACTTGCTTATTCTACTGTTTCGCAACTTGGTTATATGGTTATGGCACTTGGAGTTGGTGCATATAAATTTGCATTCTTCCATCTTGTTACACATGCATTCTTTAAAGCATGTCTGTTTCTCGGATCAGGTTCTGTTATCCATGCTATGCACCACGAACAAGATATAAGAAATATGGGCGGACTTAGAAAAAAAATGCCTCTGACTTATGCAACTTTTTTAATTTCATCTTTAGCCGTTTCAGGTATTCCTTTAACATCAGGATTTTTAAGCAAAGACGGAATACTTGCAGGTACATTTGCTTTCGGTTCTTTAACAGGTTATTGGATTTTTGCTATTGTTGGACTTTTAGTTGCTATGCTAACATCTTTTTATATGTTCAGATTAGTTGTTATGACTTTCCATGGAGAACCAAGGGATCATCATAAATTTGAACATGCTCACGAATCGCCTTTTGTAATGGCAATGCCGTTAGCTGTTTTAGCAGTATTATCAATTTTTATTTTTTATACTCCCAATCCGATCAGTGCTGAGCAAGGATGGTTTTTAAGCAAGTGGATAGATAATCCCGAGTTACACACACCTGATTCAGCCCGTTTTGATTTTATGCAGTCTGAAATAGTTGAACAAGCAAGTGTTTTAAATCATGGCGAGATATTGTATTCTGAGCAATATACAGAAGCGATGCACAGTGCACATTATCCGGCAATGTTTTTATCATTGTTCTTTGCTGCTTTAGGATTGTTGGGAGCTTTCGCTTTCTATCAATGGAAAAAAGTTAATGTTGATAATCTTGTTAACTCCGTTAAACCATTGTATAATTTTTCGCTTAACAAATGGTACTTTGATGAATTTTATCAAAAAACATTTGTTGCAGGACTATTTGGTTTCAGCAGACTTTTGTACTGGTTTGATTCAAAAATAGTTGATGGAATTGTTAATGGCTCTGCTACAGTAACCCATGCTCTATCAACATTTATGGGCGGCTTTGATAAATATGTTGTTGATGGACTTGTAAATTTTATGGCTTATTTAAGCGGATTCTTCGGTTTGCTTTTCAGAAGAGTACAAACCGGAAAAGTGCAAACATATATTGTGCTGGTAATATTTTCGATTATAATTTTTTTCTTTTTCTTCTAAAATAAAAGTTTGAAAAACAGGTAAAATAGAAATGAACAATTTTCCAATACTAACTTTTTTAACCTTCCTTCCTGTATTAGGAATGGTTATTGTTCTTCTGCTGCCTAAAAAGCAGGAGCAATCAATTAAGATTACTACCCTATTAGTAACAGGAATACAGATAATCTTATCCATATTTCTTTTAATGGGTTACAATTTTTCTGCTGCTGGTATCAATGACCCGGCTTCTTTTCAGTTTGTAGAAAAATTCAGATGGATTGATATTACAGGATTTGCCTGGATTGGTAAAATTAAAATTGATTATTTCCTCGGTGTTGATGGATTAAGTACACCATTAGTTCTGCTTACAGCTATTGTAGTTTTTATTGCAACAATTTCATCCTGGAGTATAGATAAATCTGTAAAAGGATACTTTGTAATGTTTCTTTTACTAGATACAGGAATGATGGGTACTTTCGTTGCACTTGACTTTTTCTTATTCTATGTATTCTGGGAATTGATGTTACTCCCAATGTATTTCTTAATTGGTATGTGGGGCGGACCAAGAAGAGAGTATGCAGCAATTAAGTTTTTCCTTTATACTCTGTTCGGAAGTATTTTCATTTTGCTTGTAATGTTAGGATTATATTTCAGTACGATGGAAACTCTTGCTGATGGAACCAAAGTATTTACATTTAATATGCTTGAGATGATGAATTCATCTAATTATACTTCTACAGGAATTCTATCTCCGTTAAATCCGAATAATTTAAGACTAATCGCATACATTGCTCTTTTTGCTGGATTTGCAATTAAAATTCCAATGTTCCCCTTCCATACCTGGTTACCTGATGCGCACGTAGAAGCACCAACAGCAATCAGTGTTATACTTGCCGGTGTTTTACTTAAAATGGGAACTTATGGAATACTAAGAGTTTGTTATCCCGTTTTTCCGGAAATTACTTATCAGCTTTCCTGGTGGATTGCATTGTTCGGAATGATTAATATTATTTATGGTGCACTTACTGCAATGGCTCAAAAGGATTTTAAAAAGCTTATTGCTTATTCATCTGTCTCACATATGGGTTTTGTATTACTTGGCATGGCAGGTTTAAATACTGTTGGTATTTCTGGAGCAATTCTTCAGATGTTTAATCATGGAACTATTACTGCGATGCTATTTTTAATTGTCGGAGTAATTTACGATCGCGCTCATATAAGAGACCTTGATGCATTTGGCGGTTTAGGTAAACAAATGCCTGTTTACACTGGTTTTGTAACTGTAGCTTTTTTCGCTGCTATTGGTTTACCTGGTTTAAGCGGTTTTATATCTGAAGCTCTTGTGTTTTTAGGCGGATTTGGTTCTGATACCACGCGTGTTGTTGCGGCAATCTCAACTCTTGGTATTTTGCTTGGTGCTACTTATATGCTCTGGACTTTGCAAAGAGTATATCTTGGTTCATTAAATGAAAAATGGAAAGAGCTGAAAG
>JAVEUY010000084.1:0-9104 GCA_034005315.1 Ignavibacteriaceae bacterium
AATTATTGTGTAATTTAGCTCATTGTTTTTATATCTCGTTATATTATTTTTATGAAAAGAATGAAATGGTTGTTCATACTAATTTTGACTTGTATTTTAAATAGTTCAGTTGTGTTAAGTCAAGTGTTGCCAGTTGTTAGCACTGAGATTCCTGAGAATGTTTTTTCGAATAAGGCAATATGTGTAGCAATAATTGAATCAGATGGGACTTCCAGCATTAACCAATGTGGTTTCGTCTATAGTACGAATTCTAATCCGACAGTGGAAATTAATGAAGGAATTGTATACTCATCGGATATGTCAGGTGAGTTCCGAAATTACCTAATCGAGTTAACAGCCAATACCGAATATTATGTAAGAGCGTTTGCTAAAAATTCATCTGGTATAGGTTATGGTTTGGCAATTCAATTTACAACCAAACCATTATTTGATTGTGGGGAAATTATTGATTCGAGAGATGGGAATGTTTATTCCACTGTAGTTATTGGTAATGATTGCTGGATGGCCGAAAACTTAAAATATTTACCATCTTTAAGCAATTCATTGAGTGGAACATGCGATTTTCCATCATATTATGTTTACAATTATAACAATACTTCAGGTTCAATTGAAGAAGCCCAGCAAACAGAAAATTACGATGGATACGGTGTTTTGTATAATATTGGGGGATTAACCACTGCTTGTCCTGCTGGCTGGCATCTTCCGGTAAATGAAGAATGGCAAGCAGTTTTGAATTATTTGCAGACGAATTATAATATTCCATCAGATCAATTGGGAAATGCACTAAAATCATGCTGGATGAATGGTAATTCATTAAATGGTGCCTATAGCAGTACTGATGTGCCATATTGGCAGAGCTATTTAAGTACAAGAGGCTTAGATTTAATAAATTTTTCAGCACTACCAGGTGGTAAAGCTAATTCGTCTGGAGTATCCTCGCTGATAAATCAGTATGGATATTGGTGGATTGGAGATATTGATACACATGATCAAAATTACAGATTGATAATGTTAAACTATCAAAATGGTGAAATCGATTTGACAAATGGTGGTGGTAGCTATGGATATTCTGTGAGATGTGTAAAGAATTCTGATGTTACAGATGCTGTTCCCACAGTAACTACATTGCAAGTTTCAGACGTAACAAAATATTCGGCATTTGGTTCAGGAGTTGTGGTGGATAATGGAGGGGCGACTATTTTGCAAAAGGGTTTCGTAATTAGCGAAATTCAGAATCCTGATTATAATAATAATAATGGAATTTTTTTAAATACAGATGATAGTAGTTATTTTAGCTGCGACATTATAAATTTAAAGTGGGGTACAACTTACTATTGCCGAGCATTTGCAAGAAATCAAGTTGGAATTTCGTACGGAGAAGAAATAGTTTTTGAAACTGATAGTATTCCTACTTGTGGACTTTTAGTTGATGAAAGAGATGGAAACGAATATAAAACTGTCAGGTTTGGTAATCAGTGTTGGTTTGCAGAAAACCTAAGATACATGCCATATTATTCTCTTGAAAATGAAATAACTCAACCATATTATTCTTTAGAGGATTACCTTTATCCATTACATTGTTTGTCATGTGCGAAGAATACTGAAAGATATTCGAATTATGGAGTATTGTATAATTATACTGGGGCTGTTACTTCGTGTCCTCAAGGTTGGACGTTGCCCAATGATGATGATTGGGGTGCGATGTTAAACTATCTCGTGGCTTATGGTTATAATTATGATGGTAGTATTCAAGGTAACAAAATTGCTAAATCTCTGGCTTCAGTGTCAGGATGGAGCGAATCTTTAAATTGGCCTGGTTCTCCAACATATCAACCAAGTACTAACAACTCTTCTGGTTTTACGGCACTTCCAGAATTTTCAGATCAACATGTAAATTCTTGGTGGTCAAAATCTAATAATTACAAATGGTTCATAAGGTTAAGTTATCCTCAACTTTTAAACAATTCTTATTATACATCAAATTTTGGGTATGTCAGATGTTTTAAACCTTATGAACCAGATTTGCCAACTGTATATACAATTCTGGTCTCAGACGTATTCCAAGAATCAGCTAAGACAGGAGGAATAATTGCTGATAATGGCGGATCTGAGATTATCCAAGCAGGTATTGTTTGGAGTACATCATCTATGCCAACATTAGAAAATAATGATGGGTTTTCTATTGATACTATTTGCGGTGATAGGTATATAAGTTATTTGACGGGCCTAAATCCTGAGGTATTATATTATGTTAGGTCTTATGCAAAAAATTCAGATGGAGTGAACTATGGCGCTCAATATCAGTTTCTAACTGCACCATACAACCCTCCACCATCAGTTCATACGGTTCAATTGCTTAATTATACTCATACTACTGCCAAAGTTACTGGAATAGTTACTGATGACGGAGGAAATGAAGTTTGTGATCGTGGTTTTGTATGGAGTACAAACCCACATCCAACCATACATTATAATACTGGAATTAGTCATGATGCATCCGGCTTGGGATCATTTGTTAGTTTTTTAACTTTTCCCGCAAATCTTAGTTCTATTTATTATGTTAGATCTTATGCAATAAATGCTGATAGTACCGGAGTCGGTTATGGAGAGTTACTTATCATAGAAATGAATGATACTGTTGTGCCGACAATTGAAACTTTAAGTGTATTTAATGTTACCTATGATGGTGCCGATTTTGAGACTCAGATTTTATCAAATACTATGATAAATGTATTCTCTAGAGGTGTGATTTGGAGCGATAGTGCTATGCCGACAATGGATAACAATATTGGCTATACCTCAGATAGCTCAGGTTTAGGAGTTTATATTAGCCAGATTAGAAACCTAAATGCAGGGACAGAATATTTTGTGCGTCCATATGCAACTATAGAAGATAGTGTAGTGTATGGTGACATCTTGACATTTCAAACTATAGATACAGCAGCGCCAGCCACTTCTTTTATCAATGCAACTGATATTAAGATGAGTTCAGCTGTTTTGTTAGGTTCAATTTTAGACGACGGTGGGGGTAATGTGATTGAAAGAGGATTTGTTTTATGTGAAGGAGCAACTCCAGAAATTAACTCTGAATCAAATGTTGTTTCTTGTGGAAATGGAATTGGAAATTATAGTGTTGAGGTTGATGCATTAGAAGCTGGGGTTTTATATTATGTGCGAGCGTATGCAATTAATGAAGTTGATACTTCATATAGTGATGTTGGTATGTTTAGGACTTTGTATGCTGAAGCGCGCATAAATAATGTTGGAGTTTATGATATTTTGCCTGTTAGAGCTCGAGTTGAATTTGAGATAGTTGATCGGGGAGCATATTCTATTATTGAAAAAGGAGTAATCTGGTCTTTAAACCCAGATTTTGATTATGAAAACTGTAACGGAATTCAAAATCAAGAACTAGAAATTATAACCTTTAACTATGGCGTCGGCATTTTATCAGCATACTTAAATGGCTTGCTAAGTGATACAACTTATTATTATAAATCATATGTTAAATGCGAAGAAGGAATTTTTTATAGTTCTATAGATAGTTTTAAAACGACTTCATTTCCACACTGTGGAAACATTGAGTATGAAGGAGAATCATATAAAACTATAGTAATTGGCCAACAATGCTGGATGGCTGAAAATTTGAGGAATCTTCCTCAAATAAATATCCCAGAAGAAAGCTCATGGGTAAATCCTAGATATTATGTTTTTGATAATTTTGAAAAAAATATTGATGAGGTAAAAGCAACATCAATTTATCAAAATGAAGGTGTCTTGTACAACTTCACCGCGGCATTGAATCAGGATGATACAAGTTCAAATACTCCAAGTGGCATTAGAGGTGCATGTCCTCTTGGATGGCATTTGCCAAGTGAAGGCGAATGGTTGCAAATGCTGGATTATCTGGGTTCCAATCCAATTTATACTTGCGATGATAACAGTAACTATATTCAAAAGTCTTTGTCAAGCACAGTGCTGTGGACAGAAAGCAGTGGTCAATGCAGCATTGGAAATCAGCCAGAAAAGAATAATCTCTCAGGGTTTAATGCATATCCAGCTGGAAAAGTAGAAGGATTACACTATCAATCTCGTTTATGGGCTGCTTGTTTTTATACTTCTGAGGGTTCATTTTATAATATGGTATATTTTTCATTTGCTGATATCACTGATAGTCAAAGAGATCGCGCATATTCGGTGAGATGTGTTAAGGATCTTGATTTTTCTGAAGGGTTAGCTGATATAATCACAGGAAATGTCGATAATATAACGGACATTAGTGCAATTGGAAGAGGAAATGTTTCCGATTTTGGAGGATCAATTGTTTCTGAGAGAGGATTAGTTTACAGTAATGTTCCTTCTCCAACAATAACAAGCAATATTGGACGACTAATTTCTGGAAGTGGGAATGGACAGTTTGAATGTGTTATGAGTGATTTAGAGCCAGGTACGACATATTATGTTCGTGCTTATGCTATTAATTTGAATGGAATTGCTTATGGACAGCAAGTTACTTATCAGACAAATCAAGAAGTTGAAGTTCCAATCATATCAAGTGTTAATGCAATAAATCCAGAATCATTTTCGGTTAATTTGGAAGCTTCTCTAACTAGTGATGGTGGTGGAATTATTACTGAATGTGGATTTGTTTGGAGCAATTCGCAAACTCCAACAACAAGTTCTTATGATGGGATTGAAATAGTAGAAATGATTAATGGCAATATTGTTTCCGATATTTCAAATTTATCGCCAGAAACTAATTATCAAATTCGCGCCTTTGCATCAAACTCTGCTGGTACAGGATATAGTAGTATATTAAATTTTGAAACGCAAGATACAAGTGCTTTTCAGGTATGTGGTGATTCACTATTTTATGAAGGAACCTTGTATGGAACTAAACCATTTGGAAGCTACTGTTGGTTTACAGAGAATTTAAAATATTTGCCTTATGTAACTCCTGGATATAGTTTTAGTACTAACAATCCAAAGTATTATGTTTGGGGATACAGCGGAAACGACATAAATCAAGCTAAAGACACATATTCTTACAAAGAGTTTGGCGTATATTATAATAGTCCAGCTGGTTTAGCAGGACCAATATATACAATTGGGGATGTTACATATTATCAGGGGCCATGTCCGGCTGGCTGGTATATTCCAAGCACTAATGAGTGGGATTCGCTCGTGTTTTATTTAACATTGAACGGTTATACATATGATGGGCAATTGGAGTATCGAAAAGTCGCAAAATCCATGGCATCGACAAGCTATTGGGCAACTTCTGATGTGGATGGTGCGGTTGGATGCCATCCGGAAAATAATAATGAATCTGGATTTAATGCATTGCCAGGTGGCTATATTTCTTCTGAGTCTAATCTTGATTACACTATTCAAGGCCTGTATGCAAAATATTTCACTATAAATTGGGAATATTCAAATAATTTGTATAGTAGTAAGTTACAATATAATAGTCCTTATTATTCATATATTGATACAGAGTATGATTCTTATGCTATGCCAATTAGATGTGTTAGAGCATCTCAACAAATACAGTTGCCAGATGTAAACACAAATGAAGTGTCTTCAATTACTGTAACGTCTGCTGTCATTTCTGGTGTGATCAATAGTACAGGTAATGTTACCGAAATTTCCAAGGGCTTTGTCTGGAGCACTAACCCTAACCCCACAGTAACTTTAAATTCAGGGATTGTTTATTCAGATAGCGAGCAGAATGATTTTATTTCTCAATTGAATTTCTTAGATTGCAACACAGTTTATTATGTTAGAGCATTTGCTACGAATTCTCTTGGAACATCTTATGGTCAAACATTAAGTTTTACAACTGATGTTTTTACTGGCTGTGTACCACTGGTTTATGAGGGTTATACCTATGAGACAGTAGAAATTGGATGTCAATGCTGGATGGCAGAAAACTTAAAATATTTACCGTCAGTATCACCTATTTCGGTAAATTCACCAACCAATCCAAACTACTATGTTATGCAATATAACGGAAGTAGTATTATGGAGGCAATGAGTTTGGAAGTATATGATACATTAGGTGTTCTTTATAATTGGCCTGCGGCCCAGGTTGCATGTCCCGAAGGTTGGCGATTGCCAAATGAAAATGATTGGTTTGAACTAGAGATAAATCTAGGAATGGGCGTTGATGAAATAACTTTAAATAATTGGAGAGGCGAGAATGAAGGAAGCAAACTGGCAGGAAATTTATCTTATTGGAACTTGGGAAATCTATGTGAAATAAGTAGTAATTTACAGTTTGGAAGCTCGAACTTTAATGCCTTACCAGCAGGAGCATATTTAGGCCCAATTGGTGGATTTGGAATTGGTCCAGGATGGGATGCCGTTTTTTGGAGTAGTGAGTATGATAATGAGTTTGCATGGAATCGTTGGTTGAACTCTGCACACACTGATGTTAAAAGGAATAATTCTGTAAAGGAAAGTGGATTTAGTGTTAGATGTATTCGGGATTTATATGAGATGTCAACAACACCTGCAGTAACTACGATTTCGATAAATTCGGTAGGACCAACTTTTGCGAATATAAGTATAGATGTGCAAAGTGATGGAGGATCTCTAGTTACAGATAGGGGAGTTCTTTGGAGTCTGAATCCAAATCCTACTATTTCTGATTGTGATGGCTCAAAACATCAGGATTTTGGAACAGGTAGTTTTATTTGCGATGTGACTGGATTAATGTCTGATAGTACATATTATTTTAGAGCATTTGCGACAAATAGCAGAGGAACATCTTATGGTGAGGAACTTACAGCCACCACCACCAGTATGCCAAACTGTGGATTAGTTGATTATCAAGGATATTATTATAAAACTATCATGGTTGGTGAACACTGTTGGTTTGCAGAGAACTTAAGATATCTACCTTCGGTTTATACACCTACTCAAACATCTCAAGTATCACCAAGATACTATATTGCAGATTTTTCAGGAAATGACGTTGGACAAGCCATGATTACAGACAATTATCAGATTTATGGAGTGCTCTATAATTTTAAAGCAGCAGTGAACTCTTGTCCTTCTGATTGGCATTTGCCAGACGATCAGGAATGGACTTATCTTGAAAGATTCTATTGCGATGATGGTTTAAGTTGTGAATTTTATTTCCCTGATAATCCAGAAACATTTTCTTATACTCGAGGTACTGATGAGGGAAGTAAACTTGCTTCAAATGCTGATTTATGGGGCAATGGAATAATTACTCAAAATGAGGCATTTGGTACAAGTGGGTTTAATTGCTTGCCTGGAGGAAGTTTGAATGATTCTTATTCAGAAGTCGGTTATTTGAGTACTTGGTGGAGCGATAATACAGTTGACGATGGATTAGGAATAAGACGTTTAAGTAAAGGGTCAACCATAATTGTTAAACTTAATATAATTCCAAATGCAGCTTATGTTAGATGTATTAAATCTTATTTGCCAAGCGTCATAACGAATGAAACTGATGACGTGGACTATGAGTCTGCATTCTTAAATGGTCGTGTTTTGCATGATGGTGGTGAAGATATTATTGAATCAGGTTTTGTGTATAGCTTAAATAATAATCCTACAGTTGAGACTAATGACGGAATTTTATTTGTTGACATTGAAAATGGAGAATTAAATGGCATTATAAACAACTTAGAGGGTAATAGCATTTATTACTATAGGGCATTTGCAACTTCTTTGGTTGGTACAGCTTATGGCGATGAAATCTCATTTTTAACAGAAATTCATCCTGTTCTTCCTGTCGTAACAACAGGACCAGTTGATGCTATTGTTAATAATACATATATCAACGTTGATGCAAATATAAGCTCAAACGGAGGCTCAAGTATCTTTAATAGAGGATTTGTCTATAATACTACTCTGGAACCTACATTAGAAAATAATTTGGGAACTGTCTTCTGTGGAGTCGGAACCGGCGAATTTGATACAATTTTATCTGGATTATTACCTACAACAACTTATTATTTACGTGCATTCGCAGAAAATATTGAGGGCGTATCGTATGGAAATGAAGTTGTTTTCTCAACCCAAAGTGTATCTGAACCTATTTTAAGTCAAGTAATCATTAATCCAGTCGAGCAGACAAGGGCAACAATTACGGTAGCTATAGCCTCAGATGGAATGAATCAAATCACATCAAAAGGAGTTTTATGGGGTAATAGTGAAAATATTGATTTAGAGAATAACTTGGGCACCAGCGTTTGTGAACTAAATCCAAATGTGTTTTCAATATTGCTGACTGATTTGTCTTCTGCTCAGTTATATTATTTAAAAGCTTTTGTAATTACTTCGGTAGATACTATTTATAGCGATTTGTACAATTTTACAACATTGGATTTTGCAAATTGTGGTTTGGTTGAATATGAAGGCTATTCATATAAAACTGTTGTAATAGGTGATCAGTGCTGGTTTGCGGAGAACTTAAGGTATCTGCCAAGCGTTTCTATTCCATCTTCTTGGTCTCAAACAAATCCAATGTATTATGTCTATGGGTATTCTGGTATTGATGTTGAACTTGCGAAGTCAACAGAGAATTATGCGAAATACGGAGTCCTATACAATTATCCCGCTGCGCTAATTGCATGCCCACAAGGTTGGTCTCTACCTAATGTGCATGATCGAAGAACAGTTCTAAGATACATTTGCTCAAATGGTGATTGTGACCAAACTATTCCGTATGATTTTGCTAATATTACGACATATGTTGGTACGGACGAAGGCAGTAAAAGTGCAAAAAATAAGAATTATTGGACATCAGGAAATTTGGTGAATCATATTGATTTTGGAATATCTGGTTTTAATGCCATTCCAGCTGGTGTCGCCTCAATTCCTAATTTTCAAAATTTAAATTCGAATGCTAATTTTTGGTTGTCAGACAATTATAATAGTACTTCAGCAAAAGGTTACTATATAAGATTCGATAGGTCAGCAGAATACTCTGGGTTGGCTAATAAGGCTAATGGGCAATCTGTACGTTGTTTTAAGAATCTGCAAGAGCAATTTGACACAGTTGTAAATATTATTACAACACCGGCTTCAAATATCTCTCATTTTAGTGCCAATTCTGGAGGATATTT
>JAVEUY010000085.1:0-9078 GCA_034005315.1 Ignavibacteriaceae bacterium
ATTTGGTCCTACATTGCCGTCAAAATATGGTTGTGCTGAATTAAATAATGTTGCTTATGGCTTAATTATGCAGGAACTTGAAAGGGGAGATAGCGGGATAAGAAGTTTTGCTTCTGTACAAAGCGCACTTGTTATGTATCCCATTTTTACTTTTGGCAGCGAAGAACAAAAAGATAAATGGCTCCCTTTACTTGCCAGTGCTGAAAAAATCGGATGCTTTGGTTTGACTGAACCTGATTATGGCTCAAATCCCGGAGGCATGATTACTAAAGCTGAAAAGACTGATGGCGGTTATATCCTTAACGGAGCAAAGATGTGGATAACAAACGGAACTATTGCAGATGTTGCAGTTGTATGGGCAAAATTAGACGGAATAGTCAGAGGATTTTTAGTTGAGAAAGGAATGAAAGGATATTCTGCTCCGGAGATGAAAGGAAAGCATTCACTAAGAGCTTCTATTACTTCTGAACTTATTTTTGATAATGTATTTGTCCCTGATTCTAACTTGCTCCCGAAAACTGAAGGATTAAAGAATGCATTAATGTGTTTAAATCAGGCAAGATATGGTATTGCCTGGGGAGTCGTTGGTTCGATGATGGCGTGTTATGATTCTGCTTTGGAATATGCTAAGTCCCGCATCCAGTTTAGCAAACCGATTGCTTCATATCAGATAACACAAACCAAGTTAGTACAAATGGTTACAGAGATTACCAAAGCTCAATTATTGAATCTGCAGTTAGGAAGACTGAAAGACAATGGGAAACTAAAACATACTCAGGTCTCTTTGGCAAAAAGAAATAATTGTAAGATTGCTCTTGACATTGCCAGAGAAGCAAGACAAATATTGGGAGCAAATGGTATCCTTGACGAATACCCGGTGATGAGACATTCAGCAAATTTGGAATCAGTAATAACTTATGAAGGAACACATGAAATGCACACACTGATAATTGGCGAAGACATTACTGGTTATTCTGCGTTTGATTAATAAAATTTTATATAAGAGATTATGTTAAATAAAAAACAATTGGAGATGGGATTAACATTTGATGATGTTCTTCTGATTCCTGCTAAATCATCTGTTTTACCGCGCGAGGTAAATATAAAAACATTTCTTACTCCGGAAATTAAACTTAATATTCCAATAATTTCTGCTGCTATGGATACAGTTACTGAATCGGCTATGGCAATAGCAATAGCAAGAGAAGGCGGAATCGGAATCTTACATAAAAACCTTACTATAGAAGAACAGGTAAATGAAGTGGATAAGGTTAAGAGGTCTGAGAGTGGAATGATAATAAATCCCATTACTCTTACACCAGATAGAACGATTGGTGATGCATTAGAGATAATGAAAAAATACAAGGTATCCGGTATTCCTGTTGTTGATCAGAATAATAAATTAGTTGGGATATTAACAAATCGTGATCTGCGTTTTGAGCCTAACCGGAAACTTAAAGTATCTGATTTGATGACTGATGAAAACTTAATTACTGCACCGGTTGGAACAACTCTTGAAAAAGCCGAGACATTACTTCAAAAATATAAAATTGAAAAACTTCCTGTTGTTGATAAATCAGGAACATTAAAGGGTTTGATAACCTTTAAAGATATTATGAAAAAGAAAAAGCATCCAAATGCCTGCAAGGATGAACACGGAAGATTAAGAGTCGGTGCTGCAGTTGGAGTTACAATTGATACTATTGAAAGAGTAGAGTCACTTTCAAATGCCGGTGCTGATGTAATAATAGTGGATACTGCACATGGTCATTCGGCAGGAGTTTTAAAAACTATAAAGGATGTAAGGAGAAAATTTAGATATATTCAGTTAATTGCTGGTAATATAGGAACTTATAAAGCTGCAGTTGACCTTATAAATTGTAAAGTTGATGCTATTAAAGTCGGTATTGGACCAGGTTCTATTTGTACAACCAGAGTAATTGCAGGAGTAGGAGTTCCGCAAATATCTGCAATTGGGTATGTTTATTCAGCAGCAAAAAAATATGGAATACCTGTTATTGCTGATGGCGGAATTAAACAAACCGGCGATGTTCCGAAAGCAATTGCTGCCGGAGCAGATTCGGTTATGATTGGCGGTCTCTTTGCCGGTGTTGATGAGAGTCCGGGTGAAAAAGTATTATATGAAGGGAGAAGTTTTAAACTATATCGCGGTATGGGCTCGCTTAGTGCAATGAAAAAAGGCAGCAAAGACAGATATTTTCAGGATACTGAAGATGATATTAAAAAACTTGTCCCCGAAGGAATTGAAGGGCGCGTTCCTTATAAAGGACCATTAGAAGATACAGTTTATCAACTTGTTGGCGGATTAAGAGCATCTATGGGTTATACCGGAAATAAAAATATAAAAGAGTTAAAGACTAAAGGAAAATTTATCAGAATTACTCTTGCAGGTCTTAAAGAAAGTCATCCTCATGATGTTATCCTTACACAGGAAGCGCCAAATTATCAAAGCAGTAAATAGGGTTTAATATGTTTAAAGTTTTGGTGGTTGCTTATTATTTTCCTCCTATGGGCTTAAGCGGAGTTCAAAGAACTCTAAAGTTTGTTAAGTATATGAAAAACTATAACTGGCAGCCGACAGTTATTACCAGCGGCAATGTTGCTTATTATGCTCATGATAAATCGTTAATGAAGGAGTTGGAAGAATCTGAAGTAAAGGTTATCAGGGTCTCGGGCAGTAAAGAACCTAATTCAATTTTAGCAAAGTTAGGTACAATAAAACCTCCTGGTGAATTTGTAAGAAATATTTTAGATAAGATAAGTCAAACTATTTTTATTCCTGATAACAAAAAATCATGGTCAAAACTTGCATACAAAAAGATTGATGAAATATTATCAAAAGAAAAATATGATGCTTTATTTATAACCTGTCCGCCTTTTTCTGCTTTTGATATAATTTCAAATATCAAAAAAACTCACGATATTCCATTATTTGCAGATTACCGTGATCTATGGTATCAAAGTTATTTTTCGTTTTATCTGACTTCTTTTCACAGACTTTTACATAAGAAAAAAGAATATCATGCATTAAAAGCTGCAGATCGGATTACAGTTACAAACAGAAAGATTAAAGAAAAGCTGTTAAACACTTATCCTTTCCTTACTTATGAAGATGTGGTGATAATTTCTCACGGTTATGATCCTGAGGATTTTGAAAAAATTCCTGCTCAGGCAAAACCATCTAACAGAATGGTTTTAATGTATTCAGGAATATTTATGGTTTACAATACACCAAAATATTTTCTTAAAGCTTTCAAACAGATTACTATAGAACGTCCTGATATTGCAATGAATATAGAGCTGCATTTTGTCGGATTTTTAAGAAAAGAAAATCAAAAGCTTATTAAGAAATTTAATCTGCAGAACTTTGTAAAAGATCACGGTTATGTCAATCATACTGATGCAATAGCAAAAATTAAATCTGCGGATGTATTATGGTTTATGGTTGGAAAAAGAAAGAATATTGATGCAATCTTACCGGGTAAAGTTTATGAATATATCGGTGCACGAAAACCAATTTTAGCCTGTGTTCCTGATGGTGCAGCTAAAATGGCTGTTGAAGAATCAGGTGCCGGTTTTATCTGCAGTCCGGATAATATAAATGAAATAAAAGAAACTATTCTTAAAGTTTATAAGAGCTACCAGGAAGGAACCTTGCCTATCCCTTCGGAAGAATTACTTGAAAAATACAATCGTAATAATTTAACAGAACTGTTAACAAAGCAGTTCCAAATGAAATTAAGAGCAGAGCTGTAATGAATGTTTTAGTAGTTGGCTCTGGCGGAAGAGAACACGCAATTGCTTTAGCTGTAAGTAAAAGTAAGAAATCGGGAAAACTGTTTTGTGCACCTGGAAATCCGGGGACAAAATCTATTGCTGAAAACATATCTCTGAATATATCTGATCATAAAAATGTAATTGAATTTTGTAAATCAAAAGGAATTGATCTTGTAATAATCGGGCCCGAACAGCCTTTAGTTGACGGCTTAGCTGATAGTTTGCAAGAAAATTCAATTTTAGTATTTGGACCTTCATCAAATGCTGCCAGAATTGAATCAAGTAAATCCTTTGCAAAAGAAATAATGACCAATGCCGGTGTTGCTACTGCTGCTTATAAGGAATTTTCTGCTGAACAGTTTAATGAGACAATCAGTTATCTGAAAAAAAGTAAATATCCTTTGGTTTTAAAAGCAGATGGATTGGCAGCAGGTAAGGGAGTAATAATTTGTGAAGATTTTTCCTTAGCTGAAAAAGCAGTTAAAGATTTTTTTGTTGATAAAATCTTCGGCAGTTCAGGTGATAAAATTATTATCGAAGAATTTTTAACGGGTGAAGAGGCATCTGTTTTTGCAATTACTGACGGCGAGAATTTTGTTTGTTTATCTGCTGCACAGGATCATAAAAGAATTGGTGATAACGATACCGGAAAAAATACCGGCGGAATGGGTGCTTATGCTCCTGCTCCATTAGTTACTGAAGAACTGCAATATAAAATTGAAAAAGAAATTATTGCTCCAACATTAAATGAGTTAAAAAGATCAGGTAATAAATTTATCGGTTGTCTTTATGCAGGTTTGATGATTACAGAATCCGAACCAAAGGTGATTGAATTTAACTGCAGGTTAGGAGACCCTGAAACTCAGGTTGTTTTAACGCTGATTGAAGGTGACTTTCTTGAGCTGCTTTACTCAGCCGCAAATGGAAAGGTTGAAAAGAACTTAATTAAATATTCAGGCGGATGTTCTGTTTGTGTTGTTGCTTCTTCCGGCGGATATCCTGATAAATATGAAAAAGGATTTGTAATAAATGGACTTGATTTAACTGATGAGAATATTATTATATACCACGCAGGTACTTCTGAAAAGAATGGTGATATTTTAACTAATGGCGGAAGAGTTTTAGGTGTTACATCAGTAATTAATACAAATGATTTGAGAACTGCAAAGAAAATTGCTTATCAGGCTATTGAGAAAATAAGTTTTAAAAGTATGTATTATCGAAAAGATATATCTGATAAAGCCTTTAAGTTTGATTAAACAGCTATCCAAAAAATCCTTCTCTTTTATTCACTTCCATCAACGAATATTATAAGCAAATAAAGCTTTAAATGTATTAACATTATTATTCAATTTCCTTTAGTTTTGTAATGATAAAATCATCATATCATAGGAGTTAAAATGAAAAATAATTTTTCCCGCAGAAATTTTATTAAGCTTTCTGCTTTAAGCAGCGCATTTCTTGGTCTATCTGGGTTTACAACTCCTTTGAGTCGTGAAACTGTTCTCAAGAAAATTGAAGATATTTCTAAATCTCCGATTGCTAAGGGCAAATCAGTAATTGGATTAACTGTTCCTCCGATTAAACAGGTTAAGGTAGCATTTATTGGTTTGGGTAACCGGGGAATGGATCATCTGACACTTGTGGATTCACTAGCGACGGATAAAGCAGTCATTACTGCAATATGTGATGTGCAAAAAGAAAAAACTGATGCTGCTATTGAGGAATTAAAAAAATCAGGACACGGACAAAAACCTGCTGTTTATACCGGGACACTTGATATCTGGAAAGAAATGATTAAGCGTGATGATATTGATTTAGTTATCATAGCAACACATTGGGAATATCACGCTCCGATGAGTATTGAAGCTATGAGAAATAAAATTCACGTAGCTGTTGAAGTCCCTGCTGCATATACACTTGATGATTTATGGACTCTTGTTGATACAGCAGAAGAAATGCAGGTTAATTGTATGATGATGGAAAATGTTTGTTATGGTGATGAAGAGCTTTGGCTTCTCAATATGGCTCAGCAAGGTGTTTTAGGAACTCTTACTTATGCTGAGTGCGCTTATATTCATAATCTTCGTGAACTTATGTTCAGCAAAACTTATTATTACAATATGTGGCGCATTCGTCATCACGAAGAAAGAGATGGAAACTTTTATCCTACTCACGGTTTGGGTCCTGTAGCACAATATATGGATATAAACCGCGGCGATTCATTTGTAAATATGGTTTCGATGAGTTCTCTTCAGGCATCTCTTGATGAATATTCCAAAGAGATTGAAAGCACTAATGAATTTTATAACAGAAACGGTTATAAGCATGGCGATATGGTTAACACATTGATTAAAACTGCAAAAGGAAGAAATATTCTTGTTCAGCATGATGTTGTAACTCCAAGACCATACAATAGAATAAATGCTTTAGCCGGAACCAAAGGTTATCACGAAGGATATCCAAGCAGACTTTCTCTTGTTGATATTAATAAAGGTCACAGATGGCTTGATGAAAAAGATTATAAACTATATTGGGATAAATATCAGCACCCTCTTTGGACAAAGCTGCAGGACGGAATTAAAAAATATGGCGGACACGGGGGAATGGATTTCGTTATGATTTACAGAATAATTGATTGTCTCAATAACGGCTGGTTCCTCGATCAGGATGTTTATGATGGAGCAGCCTGGTCAGTAGTTGCACCGCTTTCCACATTGTCAATAGAACTCGGAAGTATTCCGGTTAAATTTCCTGATTACACAAGGGGCAATTGGAGTGAGCAAAGAGAATTGGGAATCCTTAAAAATTATTAAAATAAAAAATTTAGTAAGATATTATCTGAGAGGATAACACAATGTATATCGACTGGATCACCTGGTCTATTTGGCTGATCGGAGTTCTTATAATGATTATATGGATAGTTGTTCCTATCCGTGAATTTAAAAAGCTTCTGCAGCAAAAAAGAACCGAACTAAAAAACAAAACAAACTAAACTAATCACTCTTGATGGAGAAATAATTTGATTACTGTCGATTATGTAATTGTATTTGTTTTCCTTGCTGCGATGTTTTATATCGGCTCAATCTTTTACAAATGGGTCGGAAACTCAGATGATTTTTATCTTGCCGGAAGACAACTTACTCCTTTTATTCTTGCTGCGGTTCTTGCGGCAACAAATGTTAATCTTTATAGTTTTGTTGGACAGGCTGGTATAGCATATAAAGAAGGTATTCCGATTATCTGGCAAACCTGGACTGGTAATATGGCTATGGTTATTTCAGGATTATTTGTTATTCCTGTTTTCAGAAGATTGAGGATTAGAACCATTCCGGAGTTTCTGGAAAAAAGATACAGTAAAGGCGTAAGAACTTTTGTTGCATTCATTTGGATATTGCGACTGACTTTCTGGCTTGGTGTAGTGTTATACACTGCAGTAATTGCTGCTCAAACAATTTCAGGATTGACTTCATTTACTGCATGGGTATTAATATTTTCTGTTGTGGTTGTTATCTATACAATTCTCGGCGGAATGTGGTCGGTTGCATTTACAGATGTAATTCAGTTTGTGCTGATGCTTGCCGGAGCTTTATTGTTATTACCTTTGGCTATGAGCGCTGTCGGATGGTTTCCGGGACTATCAGCAAAATTACCCGAAGGTGCATTAACATTGGTTCAGGAAACAGGAACTTATAATTGGAGATTCGTAATTGCAATTTTTCTTCTTGGTATTGAATGGGCTTGTGTTGATCAGGGTTTACTTCAAAGAGCTTTTGGCGCGGAAAGCACAAAGAGTGTTGCTAAAGGGTTGGTGTTAGCCGGTATTATTACAACTCCTTTTGCACTGCTTTGGAATTTACCCGGATTAGCTGCAAGAATTCTTTATCCGAATTTAGCAAATGCTGATTCTGCCGTTCCTATCTTAATCGCAAATTTAATTCCTAATATTGTTCTTGGACTTGTTGTAGTTGGTCTTTTATCCTCACAGCTTTCAACGATATCAGGAAATCTGAATGGAGTTGCAACAATATTTGCAAGTGATGTTTATGAAAATGTTATTAATCGAAAAGCAACAGATAAAGATGTTCTTCGTATAGCAAGAATTATTACTTTGCTAACTGGAGTGGGAATGATTCTCTTCGCATATCTCGTTCCTGTTCTTGGCGGAGCTGTTAATGCATATCTTACAATCATTGCAATTATGGATATGCCGTTATTTGTAATTGCAGTTATTTTTGGTTTGCTTTGGAAACGAGTGAACTGGCAGGGAGCTGTTACCGGTTATATTTTAGGTGCGATATCCGGAATAATCGGTCAGTTCTTTTTTGATCTGGATTTTAATCTTACAACTTTTATAACTGCAGGCACAACTTTAATCTTTACTCCTATAGTAAGTTTGTTTACAAAAGAAGTTTCAAATGAAAAAATTGATGCAATATGGAGAGCAAGAACTATCAGTGATGAAGAGATTGCAAGTAATAATATTTACAACATTTTTCCAAAAACATTTAATGGCAAACTAAGTCTTGTGGTTTTCTTTTCAGGTTTGGTAATATTTTTAGTTGGTGTGTTTATGGGAAGCAGCGGTTCAAGTGCTGCTTCAATTGTAGCTGTAACTGGTATGGTTATTTATTTCATCGGTGGTTTGTTCAGAGCTTATACTAATTGAATGATAATAAATAATGAATCATAAATTAAAAATATCAACTCCGGGCAGAGTTTGTTTATTCGGTGAACATCAGGATTACTTACATCTTCCGATTGTCGCCTGTGCAATTTCACCTCGAATATCTGTTGAAGGTTTCCGCAGGAATGATAAGCTTATCAACATACATTTGCCGAACATCTCTAATATAGAATCATTTTATATTGATGAGCCGATCGTCTATTCAAAAGAAAGAGATTATCTTAAAAGTTCATTGAAAGTTTTATTGAGAAAAGGATATACTTTTTCGAGTGGTTTTGATTGTGTTATTGATGGAAAAATTCCGATTAATGCAGGAACATCAAGTTCATCTGCTTTAATTGTTACATGGATTAATTTTCTAACAAGAATGAGCGATCAGTCTGAAATTTTGGCTGATGAAAAACTTGCTCGTTTAGCTTATGAAGCCGAAGTTCTTGAATTTTCTGAACCGGGCGGAATGATGGATCAGTATTCAACTTCAATCGGAGGAATTATTGCAATTGATTTTTTCCCTGAACTAATTGTTTCAAGATTAAATACTGATTTAAAAACATTTGTGCTTGGAAATTCACATCAGCCAAAGAACACAAAAT
>JAVEUY010000086.1:0-8965 GCA_034005315.1 Ignavibacteriaceae bacterium
TTATGGAGTTGGTTCTAGTTTAACAGTAACAAAAACAGAGGATGGATATACAACAGGAAGGAACTTAATACTTAACGTTGATTTCAGAGATGTATATTTCTTTACAGAGACAACAGGCTTTGCATTAAGCTGGTTTTTATATAAAACAACAGACGGAGGAATAAGCTGGCAAAGGAATGAAAACGCACCCGGAGGATATGATATATTATTCTTAGACAGTCTTACAGGCTTTATAGGCGGAAGTAATTTATATAAGACAACAGACGGCGGAGAAAGCTGGTATCAGGTTAACGGTGTACCAGGAAGAGTAGGAAAAATCTTTTTTATAAATAATTTAATAGGCTGGGCAATAAGTGGCAGAAATATATTAAAAACAACAGATGCTGGTGAGAATTGGTTTATTCAGTTTACGCATATCAATAGTAGCTTTACAAGTATTTATTTTGTTGATTCTTTATATGGCTGGACATCAGGAGGAAGACCACAAAAAACCACCGATGGTGGCAATACCTGGGTTGAGCAAACTAATACAAGTATTTGGAATTCTGAAGATGTTTTCTATATAAATTGGGATATAGGATGGATTATTAAAAGAACTTTAAGTTCTTCTCTTCTTAAAACGGTAGATGGCGGATTGAATTGGTCCGCAGTACCTGAAATTATGAATGCTTTTGAATTTAACTTTTTCCCTAATCCAAACCATTGGTTAATAAGTGGAACGCCTCAAAAATATATAACTGAAGATGGTGGAATTTCGTGGATTGATATAACTAATGATGTCCTGGCTATATTCAATAATTTTAACGGTTTGACAGATAAATTGGGTTTTGCAGTTGGGGGTTTAGGATTAGTTCTAAGATATGATGATACCTCGTATGTACCAGTTGAATTAATATCTTTTGAGGGGCAGGTTGATGGTGAAATAATAATTTTATCTTGGGTAACGGCGAGTGAATTAAACAATCAGGGTTTTTACATAGAAAAATCTTTCGATAAAATAACTTGGGAAACTATAGGTTTTCTAGATGGTAATGGCACTACTGCAGTAACAAATTACTATAGTTTTATAGACAGACAGGTTTTTAATGGAGAAAATAATTATCGTTTAAAACAAGTGGATTTAGACGGTACATTTACATACTCAAAAATGCTTAAAATATATTTTAACAGTTCTACATTAACATTTGAGTTATTCCAGAATTTCCCTAATCCTTTTAACCCCAAAACAAATATTAAATACTCATTACTTGAGCACGATTTTGTAAACATTTCATTATACTCAATCTTAGGAGATAAAATAATTGAATTACTAAATGAAGAAAAACAGGCAGGTATTTATTCCATAACTTTTGATGCAAGTGACCTGGCGTCAGGAATTTATTTTTATAAAATAATAACAGGGAGTGGTTTCACTTCTACTAAAAAACTAACAATCATAAAATAGGAGCGGTTATGAAGAATCTATTACATTTTTGTTTCTTTTCCTTCCTTTGCTATAATATAGCAAATGCGCAGACACCAACATTTGCAGATCCGCCAGGGCCAGAACAAAGGATAGCATAAAACATTTTTATAATTTTAAGGAAGTAATAATATCAAATGGAGAAAGAGATGAAAGATTTATTAACAAGAGTGATGATGATTAGCTTGATGTTGATCTCTGAATGGACAAGCATTAAAGCACAGCAGCCGGATTCAACTCAAGAGCAAATCCATTACAAAAGAAACGACAGCACATTCTTAGAGAACTACAACCCAAACGATAAAGCAAAATACTTCCCTCTCAACAAGGTAACAGCAGGCACAGGTGTATGGACAGAACTAAACCCAAACGTACCAAGAGTAGATTACATAGGAGTAGATTTTATAAATCCTGATACAGGCTGGGCAGTTGGTTTATGGGGTGCTGCTATTAAAACAACAAACGGCGGACAGAACTGGCAAACTCTTGAAACCCCAACAGGTGAGATATTACTAAAGGTACACAGCTATAACGGACAAGTAGTAATGGTTGTAGGACATAACGGAACAATACTCAGGTCATCTGATTCAGGAGATAGTTTTACAGAATTAACAGGCATAACAACACAGGAACTATGGGGAGTAAGAATGCTGAATGATACGCTTGGCTGGATATGCGGAAGAAACAACACACTACTTAAAACCACAGATTCAGGTTTAACGTGGCAAAATATTACAACAGGATTTAATTATCACTACTGGCAGTTTGATTTTTTAAGTGAAGAATATTTTATGATAGCCTGCAGCCAGGGAAGAGTGTTAAAGACAACGAATGGAGGATTAAGCTTTACCCAGTATCAGGCAGGCAGCGCACAGGATTTATACACGATAGATATAATAGATTCTCTCCACATAGCAGCAGCAGGAAACTTCGGAAAGAATGTTTACAGCAGCGATGGAGGAGTAACGTGGACAGAAAACCAATATACATCATTATCAATAAACTGGATACAATATATAAACAGGGATACGGGATATATAACAATAGGAACAATATCAAGTTTTTACAAAACAACAAACAGAGGGCAGAGCTGGTTTAACCCGGGTTTTAACGGAACAGGTGAATGGCAGTTTGAACTTTTAAACGAAAGTTTAGGTTATGGAGTAGGAGCGGGATTAAAAATTACAAAAACAGAAGATGGATATACAACAGGAAGGAACTTAATACTTAATGTTGATTTCAGAGATGTATATTTCTTTACAGAGACAACAGGATTTGCATTAAGCTGGTTTTTATACAAAACAACAGATGGAGGAATAAGCTGGCAAAGAAATGAAAATGCACCCGGAGGATATGACATATTATTTTTAGACAACTTAACCGGGTTTATTGGAGGAACAGAAAGATTATTTAAGACAACAAATGGTGGTGTATTCTGGTATGAACCAAATGGAATACCTGCAGAGACAGGGCATATAAATAAAATATTTTTTATTAATTCCTCAATTGGTTGGGCAATAAAGAGTAGGAATATATTAAAGACTACTGACGGAGGTGAAAACTGGTTTGTACAGTTTACACATATCAATGATAGCTTTACAAGTATTTATTTTGTTGACAGCTTAAATGGCTGGGCAACTTCAAGATATGTTCATCAAACGACGGACGGTGGACTGAACTGGGTTCAGAGAACAGATATACAAATTTATTTAACCGATGATGTGTATTTCTCTAATCCAGATATTGGTTGGATTGGAAAATATTCTTCAATAAATAATTCCCTGTTTAAGACAACAGATGGTGGATTAAACTGGTTTGCTATAAGTGAAGTTATTGGTGCACGTAAGTTTTACTTTTTTCCTAATCCTGTTCATTGGGTTATTATTGGCTTTTCCCAATACTATATAACAAATGATTTTGGTAATAGCTGGTTAGAGTTTACCGAAGAAGTGCCGGCAGGATTAATCAGTTTTTATGCCCCAACCAATAACCTTGGATATGCAGGAGGTAGTTTAGGGTTATTTTTGCGTTATAATGATACAACATATATCCCCGTAGAATTAATATCATTTACAGCAAGTGTTAAAAATGATAATGTGTTATTAGAATGGATAACTGCGTCTGAGATTAATAACTATGGATTCGAAATTCAAAGAGCTTTAGAAAATGGTATTTGGGAAAAAATTAGTTTCATACCAGGGAAAGGAACAACTACAAATACAAGCTACTACAGCTTCATTGATTACAATACTATAAATAAAAAAATAAGTTACCGGCTTAAGCAAATAGATTATAATGGAGAATTTGAATTCAGTAATGTTATAGAAATTGAATTTGATCAACCAGTAATGTTTTCTTTACATCAGAATTTTCCTAATCCATTTAACCCTTCTACACAAATTTCTTTTGAAATTCCTTTTCAATCAGATGTAAAAATTGTTTTATACGATATTACCGGTAAAGAGCTAAAAACATTAATTAGCCAGCATTTAGAAGCTGGTTTCTATACGGTACCTTTAGTTGCAAAAGATTTGAGTTCAGGAGTTTATTTCTACCGTATGACATCTAGTAGTGGTTATACGGCAGTAAAAAAACTAACAATAATAAAATAAGGAGAACCATTATGAAACACTTTCTACTTTTCGTTTTATTTCTTTTTCTCTGTAACAGACTTACAGAAGCACAGCAGACCCCAACATTTGCTGACCCGCCAGGACCAGAACACGTATTGGTAGTTTATAATTCACAAGATCAAACTTCTATTGATGTAATGACCTATTACAGAGATGCCAGGAACATTCCGGAAGTGACAAACGTGTTAGGGTTAACGGAATTAGATACTCTTACAGACATTACCTACAATGGTATAACTCACACAATCTATCTCGACCAGCAGGGCGAGATTATAAGAGATACGAACAACCAACACTCTCCGGTTCCAACCATACATGCCTTTAAATACTTCAACGATAGAATAGCAATACCTATCGCTAACTACCTAAAAACAACTTTTGTAAACAATACCCCGCTGGCAGACATCATCCGTTTCGTGGTTTTGGTAAAAGGCGTTCCATTCAGGATAGACGCACGGGAGGAAGATTCAGAAAGTTATGGAACAAATGTTATATGTGCCAACTTACTAACCCATCTTGGCGAAACTTTTGATGATCCGGATGCACTTTTATTTTATTACAATAAACCCCCCGGGATTACTAATAAATATTGCAACGTAGACCCTAATTTTTCAATGGAACATCGCTTCATACCAAATCATTATCAAGCAATATATGATTATGGCGGGCAAAACAGATATATCCCCCTTTCATATTTGGTAACACATCTTTCAGCTCCAGGAGGAGCTGATTCTGTAAAAAGAATGATTGACCGATCAGTAAATGCAATAAATGCCCAAAATTATACATGGTTTACTAATCTAGATCCTACACCTTGTAAATCAGTTTCTTCAGGTGATCCAGAACCATCTTTCATTAACCTGGGTATTACCAATTATTATTTTGAAAAGACAGAAGTCCCAATTACAAGTTATGATGCTAGTATAATGTCATATTGTTCAAATGGGATCTGGACTTCAATTGGTCCGGGATGTAATAATATGCCATTTTCTGGTAACTACATTCAAACTCTAGATTTTGATTATGCTGATGGCGCATTTTTCAGCAGTCTTGAAAGCCATAATGGTTTAAGTATTGGAACTTATCCTGTAATAAGAACCAGAGATCAAGGATTGATAGCTGACTTTACGCTAATGGGTGGAACAGTTGCAGTTGGGCAGGCATTTCATTCACCTGGTTCTAGTGTAATTAGAAACGACATTTTCTTTCCCAGTTATGCTGTTGGCTATACTTTTATAGAAGCAGCTTATCTGGGACTGGAGAAATTAGATGCAACTAATGTTGTGGTTGGTGATCCGCTTACAAGAATTTATGATTGCACGGGAACAATAATATCTCAAAATACGACTATAGGTTCGGGTAATTATACTTGCGATCTGGTTGTTCAAGAAAATGCTACGCTAACAATTTCAAGCACATCTTCAATTAATTTTGAAAGAAATGCTAAACTTATAATTTATGGCACTTTGGTTTTGGAAGATGGTGTGACATTAAACTTTAATAAGTATAGCCGGCTATATATCGAAGGTAATCTTGCAATAAATGGTAACTCTGCTTATCTGAATTTTAGTGATGAAAGTACCTTAAAAACTAATAATGTTTCTATAAATAATTCTGTCTTTATGACGTTTAATAACAAAAGTAAATTTTATATAAATGAAAACGGAACGCTTATAACTCATGCGGGCAATTTATTTACTTTCAAAGATAAAAGTATATTTTATGTTGATGGGCAGCTTATTGTAAACACTGGCAGTGCTCTAAACTTTCAGAATAATTCTGAAATTAGAATTAATGGTGAGGTTTATTTTTATCCTGGCTCAGTAATAAATCTTAATAATTATAGCACCATAACGATAAACGGAACTATTAAGAGCTTGGGCGAGTTAGAAAATATGGTGGTATTTAACTTTCCAGCCGGTTCAAACAGCACACGATTTAGAATATACGATGCAGATACAATTCTTGTAAGCTATACAACACTTAATAATGGTGGTATAGATATAGCGATAGATCAGCCAGAATCGTTAAAATATTTAAGCATCACCAACTCAATCTTTGAAGCTTCTTATAACCCTTTAAAGATAGCTTGTAAAAGAGCAACCCTTGAAAATTCTATGTATATTGCTAATTGCAGCTTTAATAACTGTTCTGGAACTGGCATAGGCATATATCTGGTGCCGGAAATAATATTAGAAAACAATTCTATTAACCTTATTGGTAGTGAGTTCTCAGCAGTATCCGGTATCGAGCTGGTAAATAATGGAGCGGTTAATATTATAAATTGCAAAATAACCGGCAGCACCTATGGTATAAGATCACACACAAGTATTAGCCCTCAAGAAGATACATTAGAATACCGGACTGATCTGGAGGCAGATATATCAATTCGCCAATGTGAAATAGAATCCCTAACTGCAATCCTGTTTGACGTAAACACAGACCTGACACCTATTTCAACATTAAAAATTAAGGATAACCAAATAAACGGATTTCTTAATGGAATAGTGATAAACAGATTTAGATCTTATATCCCTGAAATTAAAGCCAATACAATAATTGGTTACAGCACCAGCGAATCTGTAAACGGAATTATGTTAACAAACGGGAACGAGGCTTACGTTTATCACAACGATATACTTAACTTTCTAACAGGCATCAACCTGAATATTGTAGCAACACCATATATTTTGGAAAATACAATTTCAGCAAGTGGTTTAAGTGTTGAACCATACTCTGGCATCATTTCAGTTTCAAGTAACGGACAAATACGAAAAAATACAATTACGTACCATTGGAATGGGATAGAAATCGGCAGTTCTTCGCCTAAAATCGGAGAGAATATAATTACTGCAAATAAATCACACGGTATTTATATCAGTGATAATTCTAATCCTGACCTGAGCGGATCTTTTGTTGGCGATGCTAAATATCCATTAAGTGGTTATAACACAATTCGCGAAAACGGTGAATGCGAAATACTTGAAAACAGTGAACTATACTTAAAAAATTCACTTGTTAAATTAGATAAAGGATGCAACACAATTGCAGATGATAGAGATGATGCAGGAAATTGTAACTATTTATATTTAATTGACGGAAATACTATTCCGGAATTGATAATCAAAGCAAGGGGTAATTATTGGGGTAATCATCCTGTTTATGGTAATGATCCGACCGGCAGATTTGGTCAAAGTCTTACAATAGATTATTCGGATTATTTTTCTGAACCTTGCACATATTCACAAGGTGAAGCTGAATTAATTTTAGCAAATTCAAACGGAGAAGTTTATGATACTCTCTATTCTACCGGAAATACCGCAGCCGGATTATCTGATATAGAAATCTTATATGCAACGGCAAATAATTATTACTATAACAATCAGTATCCTCAAGCGAAACAGGTGTATGAAGGAATCATTCAAAATTATGGTAACGACAAAGAAAGCATTCAGGCATATAATCGTTTATACACAATTGCAAGTTTAACAAACAGCTCTCTTGCTGAATTCAATCAGTTAAAAGATTTCTATTTACAGAAGGCATCAAATCAAACAGATAGTTTAATTATAAACACATTAACTCATCTTGGAAATTTATGTTTAGTAGCATCAGAGGAATATCTTGCAGCTATAAATAACTTTGATGCAATTGCACAGCAACACCCAAACACAGACATCGCACTATACAGACAAATAGATGCACTGACAACTTCTCTTTTAATACCTCAGGACAGCACTTTAAACAAAGGAATACTTGGTAAGTATAGTGTAAACAATTTATCTGATTACACAAACAAATTGAGCGAACTGCTAAAAACAAGAGGTAAGAGTGGAATAGAGACAGTAAAGAATGTTCTTCCAACAGAATTCACTTTATATCAGAATTTTCCCAACCCATTTAACCCCGGGACAACAATAAAATACGATATTCCAAATACAAGTGAGGTTTCGCTCATCATCTACGACATACTCGGGAAAAAAGTAAAAGAGATAGTAAACACAAAACAAGAAGCCGGCAAGTATGAAATACAGTTTAATGCGTCTAATCTTGCAAGCGGTGTTTATATCTATCAGTTAACAACACCTGGTTTTACACAAGCACGCAAGATGATATTGGCAAAGTAACTTTTTGTTGACTTAAAAAAAATCCCGCCAAAAGCGGGATTTTTAATTGCATTAAATCATCTGATTTTCAGGACGCTGAGCGCGTCTCTGAGCTTTAATCTTTTCCATTCTTTTCTTTATAGAAGGCTTAACAAAGAAAGTCCTCTTCTTATACTCTTTAAGCACACCTGAGCGCTCGTATTTTTTCTTAAATCTTCTAAGAGCTTTATCAATGGATTCACTATCACCAATTTGAATGCCGACCAATTACATCACCTCGCTTTGTTCTTCCTGGTCTGTTTGTGGTTTATTATATGATTCAACTAATTTTTTATTACCTGATTTCTGAAATTCTACAGAAATCGATTTTTGCCCGTTTGAAAGAACTTCTTTGGATACTACTTTACCAAAGTCATTCCAGTTTTCATGAAATATTGTCTGCCCGACTTCGTAACTGTTTTGCGGCGAATAGGTAACACAGTTTTCATTTTCAATTCCATCAAGCGAGATCTTTTGTACAACAACATCTTCGGTCATATCAATAACCATAGTTTGTTTACATTTCTTACACTTCGCCCAACGTTTGTTGTCCTCACCAGCAACTTCACCGGTCAATTCCATCTTTCTGACAGTACCACATATACTACAGAAAGCCTCTACATTTTTAATTTTTGCCATAATACACCTACTAATCGATTATGCGAGTATCAAAATTATCAAAATCCTGATGATAATGCAAGAATTTTAATATTTTATGTTCTTGA